>JAITAY010000226.1 GCA_031283915.1 Tannerella sp. | reverse complement strand
GGTCGCCCAGCGGGAAGTGCGAATGTCCCGAAAAGACAATCACTTGCGGATATTGACTCAACACGGGCGCAAACACGTCCGTACCCCATCCTTCGCTCTCGAGCGAACCGTAGCAGGTGTTCAGCGGCGGAACATGCATAAAGACAAAAACCGGTTTTCCGGGATATTGCCTGGATGCATCCGCCAGCTTGGCGGATAAGAATTTCAGCGCTTCGCCGTTGTGAGCGCCGGGACGTTTGCCGCCTTCGCTGATGGTAATAAACGGATAGCCCTTGATTTCGATGTATTGATGCAATGGCTGTTTCACTTTATCGAGATATACCTCAACCCCGTTCGAACTCGACTTGTCGTGGTTGAAGCCCATCATATAATAGACGGCAACGCCTTTGGGGACGTTGTCCGTATCGCCGAAAACCGACAGCAACTGGTCATATTCTTCGGGTTTTCCGCGGTCGGTCAGGTCGCCGACTACAAAAACGGCATCGACCAAAGGCGTTTTACTCAAAAGCTGCTTTAGCGCCTTGGGAACTTTGACTTTGGCTCCCTCGCCGCAGTTATTCTCAAAATGAGTGTCGGAAATCACTGCAAAACGCGGTAATGCTGCGTTTTGCTTTCCATCTTGCGCCGACAGTGAATCGGAATAAGATGCACACCCGAAAGCAACGATTGCCGTCGTGACATATCGCTTCATTCTAATTAATTTGTTCCATTTCATTCGTTTCATTTCTTTGTATTTTTGAAAGCGTCTTTCCCGATACTCGTTACCGAATCGGGGATGGTAACGGACGTCAGGCGGGTACATCCCTCGAAAGCGTAATCCCCGATACTCGTTACTGAACCGGGGAGGATCACGGACGTCAGGCTGGTACATTTATAGAAAGCGCTCTTCCCAATACTCGTTACCGAAGTGGGGAGGATAACAGATTCCAGTTTTTCACATCCGTTGAAAGCTTCTCTACCGATGGAAGTCAATTTTTTAGAAATAACGGTCCGTTTAATTTTTTCTCGCCGTGAAGACCAGGGGGGAAGAATCTCCTTGCCATAGTCATAATCCGGCATGGCGCCTTCGCCGCTAATCTTAAGTGTGCCGAAGAACGACACCCTCCATTTTATTTGCACTGTTGAATTACTCGTTTTTTTAATTTTTTTGCTCCGTTTCGGAGCGATTATACCTTTCTTTTTATTTATTTCTTACTTGTCCGAACGCTGATTCTTGTGACCGGAATGATTCTTTTGATGAAATCACGTCAGTCACAAAAATCGGTGGTGTCCATATTCTATTGACACAAAAACATAGTGTGTTGAATATCATTAATTTGTAATCTTTGGGAATAGTTTATATATCTATGATTGTCTGTCGATTACAATTTATATCAATCAAATATGGACACTATCCAAAAATCGGCATTGACGGGCGACCGTTGTGTTCGGTGTAGCGCTTTTTAAACGCTTCATCAAAGTGCTTCCAGTCAATTCTGTTGGCAAGCAGCGTCAGCTCGTGCTGCGGATTTATCAAGTCCGCCAGGCGGGTGCGAAAAAGTTCGCGATGGTCATCTCTGGGCAATTTTCCTGTCATAATTTTCCGGTTTTCTGCCGCAAAGTTACAAAAATCGGTTGATTTCATCAAACTTTTTTATGTTTATTTTGTTGATGTCCAATAGAATAATTCATTTATAAGGATTGACTACTTATCATCGACTGCAAAACAAAAAATCTGGCATGCATGTCCTTTTCCATCGGGATGGCGTTTCCTGCCTATGCGGAGCGTAAGCTCATGAGGTCCGTCGTCCAGACAGGTTTCCAGCACCGTCAGCCAGGGAATGTACAACCCCGCACTCCACTCGGTAAAAAGGTCTTTCTCCTGAAACGGTTTTCCATCCACGCTGTATTCAATGACGCCCGCATCCGGACCGGCTACATGAAAAATACCAACGGTTTTGCCCGTAAAGGAGAAACGGAGTTGGGCGCCGGCGGTGAGCGCTTCAAGGGCAGGCACATGAACGAACCCTTTCCGCGTATCCGCCTTGAGTTTCGGCTGCCAGTCGGGTACGTATTTCCATCCTTTTCCCAGTTTGGCCTGACGGATGTCCACCAGCCTGCCGTTATCATAACTGCAGGAGTCTAACGGATGCACCGGCAGGACATGCGGACGGACTTCGCCCAGGCTCTCCAGCGGGAAATGCCACATCTCGTCGAAGAGGCGACTGATCGCCGCCGCGTAAATTTTATGTCCGAAAGGCGCCGGATGTGTGCCTCCGAACGTTTCCCAGTCAAACTCGCTATCCTGCATCCGGCGGGATACTTCCCCCGCCAGATGAATGGACGGTATCCGGTAATATTCCGCTACGCGTTCATGATTCCGGATCACTTCCGGCGTGAGACCGTGTGACAGAGGTTCCAGCATCCTGTCCCAAATAAAATGGAGCATCACAATATCCATGTTGGGATTGGAGAGGCGCGCCTGCCGGATGATACCTTCCATCCCCCTAATTTGTTCAACTTCGCCGAAGCCGTTGGTTTCGTCGTTCACAGCCGCTTCCTCGAACAGCAAGTCAACGGGGCCGCGGCACAGCACGTCGCGACTGAAACGGAATGCGCCCGGCGTAGTACCGGTAGAACTGATGCCGGCATTGACAAACTCAAATTCCGTATCGGGAAAACGCATCTGCAATTCCCGGCACACCATTTCGCGCCAGCCGTTCATTTCGGTAATGGATCCGCCCATGAACGCCACCCGGCCTTTTTTCTCCCGTGCGAACTTGATGCGGCAATTGGACAGCGTTCCGCGGCGGCGAATATCCATCTTTTCCCGGTAAGCGACCGTATGACGCAGAAGAAAATCAACGATCGGTTCGGGATTCTCCAGACTGTGGGGATGATGTTTTACACCCGGCTTGAGAATGACGTGCGCATGACCTCCCAGCGCCGGATAACGCTGCCGTACCCGTCCCATATTTTGAGGATAGGGAACGACCTCGTCCGCATCGCCGCAAACCGCAATGATCGGTATCCCGGCCTGCGCCAGAGGAGCAAGGTTGTCCACCGGATTCCCCGGATATACCCAAGCTTCCTGCGCCGTCAGACCATATTCGAGCAGGCAGTCCTGCCACGTTTCGGACGGATGATTCGGTTCTCCGGCCGCCGGCCAGCTCTTGAAATCGCAAACGGGCGCATCTGCATAAATACATGCCACTCTGTCGGGAAAAGCGGCTGCCCAGTTGAAGGCGAACAGTCCGCCCCGGCTGAATCCTTCCAGTACCGTCTGCCCGGAAAGCCCGTAACCCTCCACCATCAGGCGATAGAAATCGTATCCCAGCGCTACGGCACGCGGGCTGCCGTACAAATTTGTCACATCATAAAAGGCCACATGCCAGCCTTTCTCCAGCAGGGCAAGGTCAACCTGCGGCTCGTGACCGAAGAACGCCGGACGCCATATCCATGGCTTGCCGACGGCTGCCTGCTCCGGAAGTACAAGGATGCCTTCCCGTTCCTCAAACTTGAAGTCATAGCGGACATATCCGTTCCACTTGCTTTCCGTAACCGTAACATCCGAAACGCTTTCCTGCGCCCGGGCAACAAAAAAGACAGCGCCCCAAAGAACTGTCCACATGAAGATTCTGCCGATTCTACGCATTGCTCGCCTGTTTTTGCTGTTCGACCCTTCCGTCGCCGGCAAAGTAGCCCGGCATTGCGAATAAATTAACTGATTTGCGCATAATTATTTTATTATCCTTATAGTTATCATTGACGAAACGTGAGACTGTTATAAAAAGATTTGTCCCACAGAACACGGGCAAAAGTACATCGAAAAAACTTGCGAACCGCATTTTACTGACTTTTTTGGAGCGTTAAAAAAATGGCCGCCGTCCTGAATGCAGCCATAATGCAGGCAAGGGTGAAACCGGCATGTTACGAAATGAGTACGGGAGCTTCGGCATCAATACTCAGGTAAAGAAGCAAAAAAAGACACTCCCCAAAAGAGTCAGTTATTCAGTTAGTCAATTACATTTCCCGGATTCAAAATTTGAGATAGGGCAGGAGTCGCAAAGACAGTCTTTCTTTGCGGCTCAAAAATGCTTTGCTGAGCGGACGTTCTTGAACGCAACATCGATGGTTTTGACGGAGAGCTGTACCCGAAACATGGCTTCGTCCATCCCGTTGCAGAGTTACTGCATCCGTATCGGCATGTTGGTGAAAAAGAATTTTTGTTTGAGAATAGAGGCTATACAGCCGTAAGAAACAATGAAATAAAAATCAATTCTGACAGGCGTTTTTTCATCTTCTGATGCTCAAAAGTGGTAGCCCATGCCCACAGTGATAACTTTATTTATGACACTGGCATCGTTTTTAGAGGCATCCAACTGGTCTTTCAATCCAAGTTGCAGTCCTGCATTAACCTGTATCCCGCTACTATACTCATAGCCAAGCATGGCGCTGATACCATAATCCCAACGGTTCATGATGACTTTTCCTTCAATTTCCTTATACAATGCCGTTTTTGCATTTTTCATGCGGGCATTCAAACCCAGGCCGGTATAGACGCCAAGTCCAAAATACCACGTGCCGTTACCAATACATTCCCGACCGACCAGATAAACCGGAATGATCAATCCCCACTGTTGGAAATCATCCTTCCGATTGCCCTCTCTGATTCCCGAATTTCTGAAGGATAACATTGTTTCCGGCTGAATGGCAAATTTGTCATTTAACTCAATGTTCAAGAAACCGCCCAGGCCGGGAGCCATTTTTATTTCACTTATGACTTCCAAATCATACAGCCAGAACTGATGTATATTTGCTTCCATTTTCAATCCTCCCGAAACAGCCACCTGAGCATTTGCATTAAATAAACTTACTGCTATCAACATCGATAAGAATGTGAATATGAAAGTTTTGTTAGTCCGTTTATTTTCATTCATCTTTATCCTTTGTGCTTGTTTTTTATTAATTGGACGAGCAAAGAGACTGGCAGCAAACAGGTCATTATCCCGAATAAGTTTTTGTTGCAACTTGTTCATTACCTAACTTGCCGATATTCGCGCCCAGTCTCCATTATTATCATTCATTTCGGTGATGCCTTGCTTACCCGCTGTCCGACTTTTGCCGCAACCGCTCAAACCGACTGCTGCCGATATTGCCAAACCGGCGATTATAATATACTGTCTCATGATTTATTCTTTAATTACCACGTATTTATAAATATACCCTGTTTACGTTCCCCGTTTTCGAAAAACGGAGTAAAGGTACGGTGGACGCGCTGTACGTACAAGGTCAAAAGGATGAGAATGTTGGGCGAAAGGACGAAAGTGCGTATTCTGGTTGCAAATCCAACAAATTGACCCGGATTAGCGAAAAACGCAGGCGTCTATTCTTTTGGGAACGATTTTCTCCGGTATGCGTGCATTTTCAGTTGTTGTTCTGCAAAAAAGCATCTCTGGTAAATTTGTATGGTTTATTTCCAGACAGTTCCTTAGATAAAATGAATCAAACAAATAAACGGTCTGTTTTGACCGTTCCCGACATAAAAACCACCGTCTTTGCCGGAAAGGCGACCGTTTTTGGGGAACAAATCATCAGGAAAAAAAACAAAAATACGGTTTTCTCATTTCTTCGGCAAAAACAGATGACGGTCTGTTTTTGCCGAAGGTGGCAGGAGAGAATGAACGGGTGCAGGGGGACAGGATGCCGAAACCGGACGGCTATGGCAGGATGCAAAATCTTGCGTTTCTGCGGTCGTCGTCCATCCGTCCGGGATCTGTCGCTGCCGCCGAATCATCCCCTGCCTTCTTTTCATCACGCCTCAAAATAAAGATTTAGCCGGAATTTTATAGCCTTGCAAAATAAAAAAAACATATTTTTCCCCTGAAATGTTTTGGCATTTATGAAAGAACCTTTATCTTTGCCCGACAATAAACAAAAGAACAGAAACAGATGAAACAAATGATTACATTATCCAGCCTGTCTATCTTGCACGTGAGCCATGTGGTGGTGACGTTCGGGATGTGAGAGGGGTTATGCAGTCGTCTGGAAAATATGGGATGAAAGCCTTTCTCACACGCTGAGAGAGGCTTTTATACATTATTCATATCATAAACAAGTACAGTTATGCAACACGTATTACGCAGTTCGACAAGCACCGAAGGCCGCCGCATGGCTGGCGCACGGGCGCTCTGGATGGCTAACGGCATGAAAAGGGAGCAATTCGGCAAGCCGGTGATTGCCATCGTCAATTCGTTCACCCAGTTTGTGCCCGGTCACGTGCACCTGCACGAAGCCGGCCAGCTTGTGAAGGCCGAAATCGAAAAAGCCGGCTGTTTTGCAGCCGAGTTCAACACGATCGCCATCGACGACGGCATCGCCATGGGACACGACGGGATGCTCTATTCCCTCCCCTCGCGCGAACTGATTGCCGACAGCGTCGAGTACATGGTGAACGCCCACAAGGCCGACGCCATGATTTGCATCAGTAACTGCGACAAAATAACGCCGGGGATGCTGATGGCAGCCATGCGGCTGAACATCCCCGCCGTATTTGTCTCGGGCGGGCCGATGGAAGCCGGACGATGGGGCGACCGGAAGCTGGATTTGATTGATGCCATGATCATGGGCGCCGACCCTTCCTTCACCGACGAACAGATATGGGAAATAGAAAACGCCGCCTGTCCGACGTGCGGCTGCTGTTCGGGCATGTTCACCGCCAACTCGATGAACTGCCTGAACGAAGCCATCGGACTGGCGCTGTCCGGCAACGGGACGGTCGTGGCCACGCACGAAAACCGCACGCAACTCTTCCGCGACGCAGCAGCTTTGATTGTCCGCAATGCCTTCCGCTACTACGACGAAGGCGACGCTTCCGTCCTGCCGCTGAGCATCGCCACACGCGCCGCCTTCCTCAACGCCATGACGCTCGATATTGCCATGGGCGGCTCCACGAATACGGTGCTGCACCTGCTGGCAATTGCACACGAGGCCGGCGTGGATTTCACGATGGATGATATCGACCGACTGTCTCGTCACACGCCTTGCCTCTGTAAGGTAGCGCCCAACACGCCCCTCTTTCACCTGCAGGACGTAAACCGCGCCGGCGGCATCCCCGCAATTATGGGCGAACTGGCGCGGGGCGGGCTGCTGGATACGTCGGTTATCCGCGTAGACGGGCTGACGTGGGAGGAAGCCCTCCGGCAATACGACATTCTCAGTCCCGACGTCAGTGACGAGGCGCTCCGAAAATACCGCAGCGCACCGGCCGGCGGTTTCAACCTGAAGATGGGTTCGCAGGCGACGTATTATGATGCGCTTGATACCGACCGTGCCGGCGGCTGTATCCGCGACCTCGCCCATGCTTACTCCGCAGACGGCGGACTGGCTGTTCTCAAAGGCAACATAGCCCCCAACGGCTGCGTGGTCAAGACGGCCGGCGTCGACGAAAGCAGCCTGACTTTCAGCGGTCATGTGAAGGTCTTCCATTCGCAGGAAGACGCCTGCGAAGGCATCCTCTCAGGCAAGGTAAAGGCGGGTAACATCGTGGCCATTATCTACGAAGGGCCGAAGGGAGGACCGGGTATGCAGGAAATGCTGTATCCCACCTCCTACCTCAAGTCCATGCATTTGGGAAAGGCGTGTGCACTGATCACCGACGGACGGTTCAGCGGCGGAACATCGGGGCTGAGTATCGGACACATCTCCCCGGAAGCGGCAGCCGGTGGTATGATCGGGTTGCTGCGCGACGACGACAGGGTAGACATCGACATCCCCCGCCGTACCATCAACATCCGCCTGAGCAACGAAGCTCTCTCCGCCCGCCGCTGGGCGGAGGAAGCCAAGGGCGACAAAGCCTGGAAACCCGTACGCAACCGCCAGGTATCGAAGGCGCTTCAAGCCTATGCCCATACGGTGGCCTCGGCTGACAAGGGCGGTGTAAGAATCATTTAATCTCTAATTGACAGGAAACAAAATAGAATGGAAACAGACAGGGAAACAAACCGGATAAGCGGGTCGGAAGCGCTGTTGAAGACGCTGATAGCCGAGGGAGTAGATACGATTTTCGGATACCCCGGCGGGCAGGCTATCCCGATTTACGACTGTTTATATGATTACCGTGACCGGCTGAGGCACGTGTTGGTGCGTCATGAACAGGGCGCCACCCATGCGGCGCAGGGATATGCCCGTGTGAGCGGCAAGGTGGGCGTGGTGCTGGTGACCTCCGGTCCCGGCGCGACGAATACGATCACCGGTATTGCCGACGCCATGATTGACAGCACGCCGATGGTAGTCATTACCGGGCAGGTGCCTTCGCCCCTGCTGGGAACGGACGCTTTTCAGGAAGTAGACGTGATGGGAATCACCATGCCTGTTACCAAATGGACGTATCAGGTGCGCAAGGCGGAAGAAGTTGCATGGGCGGTCTCGCGGGCATTCTATATCGCCTCCACGGGTCGTCCCGGGCCGGTCGTGATTGATTTCTCCAAGGACGCGCAAGTGGGACAGATCGACTATGTCTTTCAACCGATGAATTACATCCGGAGCTATCAGCCCGTCCCGGAGCTGATTCCCGAACAGATAGCGGAAGCGGCCGAATGGATTAACCGGGCGGAAAAACCTTTCGCCCTGATAGGACAGGGCGTGATCCTGGGTGGTGCCGAGCAGGCGCTGACCGCTTTTCTGGAAAAAGCCGATATTCCCTTCGGCTCAACCATCCTGGGACTCTCGGCCATTCCCTCCGCCCACCGGCTGAACAAGGGGATGTTGGGTATGCATGGAAACCTGGGGCCTAACCGTAAAACGAACGAGTGCGACGTACTGATTGCCGTCGGGATGCGTTTCGACGACCGGGTGACGGGCGATTTGAAAACGTATGCCCGGCAGGCGAAAATCATTCACTTAGACATTGACCCGTCTGAAATCGGGAAGAACGTACCGGTCGATGTGCCCGTACTGGGACATGTCCGGGATACGCTGGCAGCGCTGACGCAGCAATTGCGACCAGCCCTGCACACGGCCTGGATAGCGTCGTTTGATGCGGACGAGCGGGAAGAGGACGAGAAAGTGATTCAACCGGAGACGCACCCCTCGTCCGGCCGTCTGCGGATGGGCGAAGTGGTGCATAAAGTATCCGGGGCGACCGGCCACGAGGCCGTCCTCGTGACGGACGTCGGACAGAACCAGATGATGGCTGTCCGTTATTTCAAGTACAGCCGTACACGCAGCGTAGTCACTTCCGGCGGACTGGGTACGATGGGTTACGGCCTGCCTGCCGCCATCGGCGCCAAGACGGGCGCTCCCCACCGTACGGTGTGCCTGTTTGTCGGCGACGGCGGTCTGCAGATGACGATTCAGGAACTGGGCACCATCATGCAGGAACACCTGAACGTGAAAATCATTCTGTTGAACAATCACTACCTGGGTATGGTGCGCCAGTGGCAGGAGTTGTTTTTCAACGAACGCTATTCGGAAACGGTCATGGAGAATCCGGATTTTGTTGCCATTGCCAAAGCCTACCGGTTGAACGCCCGCCGGGTGGAACGGCGGGAAGAACTGGACGGCGCCATCCGCGAAATGCTGGACTGCGACGGCGCTTACATGCTGGTGGTCGAGGTAGAACCCTGCGGGATGGTCTACCCGATGGTGCCGGCCGGAGCCACCCTGACAAATATGATTTATTGATATGGAAAAAGAGAACATTTGCATGGACAGGAAACTGTATACGGTGATTATCTTCTCGGAGAATGCGGTAGGGCTGTTGAACCAGATTGCCATCATCTTTACGCGGCGGCAATTGAACATCGAAACCCTGTCCGTTTCGCCGTCGGCCATTGAAGGTATCCACAAGTTTACGATAACGACCTTTGCCGACGCCGGCATGATAGACAAGGTCGTGAAACAGATTGACAAGCGGGTGGACGTCCTGAAAGCATACAGCAATACGGACGAAGACCTGGTACACCAGGAAATCGCGCTCTACAAACTCAGTACGGATGCTTTCCTGAAGATGGGTTCGGTAGAAGAGCTGATCCGCAAACACGATGCGCGGGTACCGGAAATCAATGAATCGTGCGTCGTGCTCGAGAAAAACGGACACTATCGGGAGACGCAGGCGCTCTTCCGGGAATTGAGCCAAACGGTCGGCGTTTTGCAGTTCATCCGTTCCGGACGGATAGCCATCACAAAGAGCAAGGTGGAACGGCTGAGCGACATGCTGGCCGCCATGGAACGAAAAATCAGACGAAACCATGGATAACAGGATAGGAGCTTACGAATACCGCACCGACAGCCACTTGCTGGATTTCCGCGGTCAACTGCCGCTGCCCGTGCTGGGCAATTACCTGCTTCATGCCGCAACGCTCCACGCCGCCGGGCGCGGCTTCGGCTTCGACGACATGGCCGAGCGCAAGGCGGCCTGGGTGCTTTCGAAATTAGCCATCGAACTGACCGACCCCGGACGACTGGCCGAGCCATTGCGGATTCTCACGTGGGTACAGCAGATAGAGCGTATTTTCACGTTCCGCTGTTTCGAGATCACGACGTTGCCCGGCGCGACGCTGGGCTACGCCCGTTCGGTCTGGGCTGCCATCGACCGCCAGACGCGCCGCCCTATCTCGCTGAGCCATTTCGGTCTGGCAGACTACCTCGTAGAACGCGACTGTCCCGTGACGTTCTCCTCGCCCGAGCCGGCGGAAAAAGATACGGAGGGCATCCCTTATACCGTCAAATACAGCGACCTGGACATCAACGGCCATCTCAACAGCATGAAATATATCGAATCCCTACTGGATTTGTTCGACATCGAAACATACCGCACCCGTTCGGTCGTCCGTTTCGAAATCGTCTATCAAGCCGAAGGGCGGTACGGGATGCACCTCCTGCTCCACAAAAAAGTAACGGCAGAAGACGAATACACGGCGGCCATCTGCAACGAAGGGAAATCCATCTGCCGTGCGAAAATACGGTTCGGACGTCCTCCGCAGTAAAACGCCCTGTTACTTGCCGGCCTCGACCGGAGACAGGGCTTCCCTGAACACGGCTTCCACCTGATCGCGCGTAACAGCGCCTTCATGCCTTTTCTCTTCGTCCACGTAGAACGTCGGGACATAATAATAATCATAGCCGTTGGCAATCGCCGGCTGTTCGGATTCTTCGATCAGCTCGATTTCAATATGCCTGTATGCCTCCTGCCGTTTCAGTTCGTCGATGAATCCGAAGGCTTGCCGGCAATACGGACAACTTTTCAGATAAAACAGTTTGATATGCTTTTCCATCTATACCTTATTTTTAATATACGCAACAAAGATAATGACAATTCCAGAACCCGGCTAATTCCCAGGGCAACCGCATCAAAATTCCGCCATACTGTTTTATCATCCATATTGCAGGCAGTATATTTGTAAAAACCGTCCGGGTACGCGTCGAATACCCGTCCGGGTACGCGTCGAGTACCC
>JAITAY010000221.1 GCA_031283915.1 Tannerella sp. | reverse complement strand
GGGTACTCGACGCGTACCCGGACGGGTATTCGACGCGTACCCGGACGGTTTTTACAAATATACTGCCTGCAATATGGATGATAAAACAGTATGGCGGAATTTTGATGCGGTTGCCCTGGTATTATTTCCCGTTCCGACTTCTCACACCATCGTACATACTGACTGGTACACGGCGGTACTTTAATGTATAGAGGATACTTTCCTGTAACAGTCGGTTACATATCCGGCTTGTTTCTGTCGGTCGTTAGTTGTATGCCAATAGCCTTTACGTATGTTGGCGTACTTACAGATTGTCATGGAAATGGTTGGAACAGGCCGGTCGGGGACGCTGATTCCGGCCAAAGCTCCGGTAAGGATCCGGTTCAGGGACAATGTCCGGTTCGAGATATTCCTCCCGCGGTTCGCAGATAAAACGGAGGTATTTGATGCTCATTCCGCGAGACAACCACTGCTGTTCGTAAAACGTCCGGATCGAAAGAATCTCGTCCGCATCCCGGCTGCGGTACAGGTCA
Source organism: Tannerella sp. (assembly GCA_031283915.1). Taxonomy (GTDB): domain Bacteria; phylum Bacteroidota; class Bacteroidia; order Bacteroidales; family Tannerellaceae; genus Tannerella. Next base: position 3,957 of record JAITAY010000221.1, on the reverse strand, counting down.
TCCGTTTCAACCAGCGTCGGCAGACGGTTGACACGGATCATCTCACGGGTATAGGCGTACATAAACGGGCTGTCGGTCTTCAGATGAATCACGCCGCCCCCCTCGCTCAACAATTCACTGTACATCCGGAGAAAACACGTAGAAGTCATCCGTTTGTTTGTTTTCTTCATCTGGGGATCCGGAAACGTGATCCAGATTTCGGATACCTCGCCCGGCGCAAAAAAATGAGAAAGGAGTTCAATACGGGTACGCAGGAAAGCCACGTTAGACAGGTGTTCTTCCAACGCCTGTTTCGCGCCGGACCACATCCGCGCGCCCTTGATGTCCACACCGATAAAGTTCTTCCCGGGGAAGAGCTTGCCCAACCCGACGGTATATTCACCTTTGCCGCATCCCAGTTCGAGTACCACAGGGGCCGGGTTCCCGAAATACATTTCCCTCCAGCGGCCTTTCATCTCAAACCCTTTTTCGTGCAACGCTCCCAAAGGATATTGAAACACATTGGGATAGCAGCTCATCTCTTCGAATTTCCGTAATTTATTCCTTGCCATGGCGGATGCCTGTATGTTTGTTTTCGTTTTTTTGTTATCAAAAGAGGCGCAAATGTACAAATTAAATTCCGTACCCAACAGGCGTCCTTCTGTCCGTATTCATACTCAACAGCCAGCAACGAATCATCCGTTAAAAAGGTGCGAACATTTGAATTACACCCCCTGCATGTCCTGCCGACTTTTTGTGCCCGTTCCAAATAATTCCATTATTTTTGTCGCTCGGATGCAGCGCTTGCGGGACAACCGCCTTCGCCGTTTCCGGTAAGTTTTGCACATTACGAAGTGAAGTTGCACATGAAGAAAATGAAAATTTCCCTGTTGGGACAAGTGGCGATGGCAATTGGACTGGGTATCCTGTTCGGACAATTTTTACCGGCGGCGGTTGCACGTATTTTTGTGACGTTTAATTCCCTGTTCGGGAATTTTCTTTCGTTTTCCATCCCGTTGATCATTCTGGGACTCGTCACTCCTGCCATTGGCGAACTGGGCAAAGGCGCCGGGAAACTGCTGGCCGTCACGGCGCTGCTGGCCTATGCGTCAACTATATTTTCCGGCTTTTTTACTTTTTTCAGCGCTTCGGCCGTCTTTCCGCAGATGCTTCCGCAGACGACGCTTGCCGCGCTGGAAAATCCGGAACATCAGATGATCGCCTCTTACTTCACCGTCGAGATGCCGCCGTTGATGGATATCATGACCGCATTGCTGCTTTCGTTCGTGATCGGCCTGGGACTGTCCGTCATTAACGGGACGACGCTGCAAAACGGATTTGCCGATTTCAGGGACATCGTAACCAAACTGATCGAAAAGGTCATCATTCCCCTGTTGCCGTTGCATATTTTCGGCATTTTCCTGAATATCACCCTGAGCGGCCGGATAGCCGGTATTCTGTCCATGTTCATCCAAGTGATTCTGGTGATTTTCGTACTGCATATCCTGCTGCTGCTGATACAGTTTTCGATAGCGGGGCTGGTGGGCAGGAGAAATCCGCTGGTTTTGCTGAAGAACATGTTGCCGGCTTACGTCACGGCGCTGGGCACTCAGTCGTCGGCCGCAACGATCCCCGTCACGCTGAAGCAGGCGCTTAAAAACGGCGTGAAGGAAACCGTTGCCGTTTTCGTAATACCGCTTTGTGCAACGATTCATCTGGCCGGCAGCACCATGAAGATCGTGGCTTGCGCGATGGCCATCATGTACATGGCGGGTCAACCCGTTATGCTGGACAGTTACGGCGGATTTATCCTGATGCTGGGCATTACGATGGTAGCCGCGCCGGGCGTGCCCGGAGGAGCCATTATGGCGGCATTGGGATTGCTGGGCAGTATGCTCGGATTCGACGAAACGCTCCAGGCGTTAATGATTGCCCTCTACATCGCGATGGACAGTTTCGGGACTGCCTGCAACGTGACCGGAGACGGCGCCATTGCCGTAATAATTAACAAAATGGCTCCGTCATTCACGGGCAGATAACCGCACAGAATTTTAAAATAATCTTGATATGACTGAGTTTTTTGAACTGTATCCGTGGATGTTGCCCGTCATCATCTTCTTCGGACGCATTTGCGACGTGACGTTGGGAACGTTGCGTATTATTTTCGTGGCCAAGGGCGAAAAGAAAAAAGCGCCCCTGGTCGGTTTTTTTGAAGTATTTATCTGGGTGGTCATCATTTCACAGATATTTACCCATGCCAACAGCATGATTGCCTACCTGGCCTATGCCGGAGGATATGCAACGGGAAATTTCGTCGGTATTCTGGTGGAAAATAAAATTGCGTTCGGTTTTCAACTGTTTCGCATCTATACGAAAAGCAACGGATTGGGGCTGGCTCAACTGTTGAACAGGAACGGTTTCGGCTCCACCCATATCCGCGGTGAAGGCGTCGTGGCGGAAGTTGAGATTATTGAAACGGTAGTGAGCCGGAAGTCAGGGAAAAAGGTGATGGAAATCATCCGGACATTCGATCCGGACGCATTTTATGTGATCGAGGACATCCGCACCAAACAAAAGGGCATTTTCACGGTCTCTTCCGCCGGAGCGCCGAGACTGGGGAAATGAACCGGCCGATGCCAACGCATGAAAACAGGATACACGCCGTCCCCTCTTTCGAGGACATTCATGCGTCTGCCCAGCCCAAAAACAGGCTCATCGCCAGGCTACCCATTGAATTTTTGTAATTTTGCGCGGATTTTATCGCTGGAAAAATGGCTTGTATATTACATCTTGAAACATCCACGTCCGTCTGTTCGGTCGCGTTGTCGGAAAATGGACATGTTGTCTTTGAAAAAGCTTCGTACGAAGGGCTTTCTCACGCTGCCTTACTGGGCGTTTTTACGGAAGAAGCCATCGCTTTTGCCCACACCGGCGGCGGTCGTCGTCCGGATGCGGTGGCCATCAGCAGCGGGCCGGGTTCGTATACCGGTTTGCGTATCGGGACGTCCCTGGCCAAAGGATTGTGCATGGGATGGGGAGTTCCCCTGATTGCCGTCCCGACGCTCAAACTGATGGCATGGAGGGCAATCCGTCACACGGGGGAAAAGGACGGCCTGTATTGTGCAATGCTGGACGCCCGGCGAATGGAGGTGTATGCGGCCATTTACGACGTCCGCCTGCAAACCGTGCGGGAGACCTGGGCTGAAATTGTGACGCCGGAAACCTGCCGGTCTTTTCTGGACAGGGGCACGGTCTATTTTTTCGGCAATGGCGCAGAGAAATGCCGGACAATCATCACATCCGGATATGCCCTGTTTCCGGAAAACGTGTATCCGCTGGCCGCCGACATGACGGTACTGGCCGAAACAGCCTTTCAGGAACAGGCCTTTGAAGACCTGGCCTACTTTGAACCATTCTATCTGAAAGGATTTATCGCTACCACGCCCAAAAACAAAGTGCTGGGAACATGAAACTGCACCGGGAGACAATCTGTTTTTAGCATGAAGGGATAGGAAATAAATAAAGCGTAACAGTAATTGAGAATGGGATAACCAAAGTCCTGTGAGGTACTTTTGAATCATTGCGGATATACTTTCTACCGGTATTTCGTCCCGACGGGGCTTGGACTGCCCCATTCTCCATTTCAAATTTTTACTGCTGTCAAAAGCATATCTGTTTCCGGCTCCTGGCCGCGCATGTCCAGCGAAGCCCCGCCGAAGTGAGCCGGTCGTTCGGCAGACTTTGCCGCACACTCGGCAAGCCTTGCCGGGGATACCGCTCAGACTTCGAGTTATCTCCTATAAATCCACTGTCCGGACAGGTGTTTTTTTCGTTGAAGTTACCTGTTTTGTCTACCAGTCTTCATTCCCGACTTCGACCGTCATCTCCGGTGCAGTTGCCGCGTTCCAGGATTTCACGGATACACTCTACACTCAGGCCGGAGAACAGACGAATCTGTTCTATGGAAAAATTGTTTCG
>JAITAY010000201.1 GCA_031283915.1 Tannerella sp. | reverse complement strand
GGGGAAAAAGGCGTCCAAATCAACGCCTTGATGGCAGGTGCGGCGTGGAACTTCAAGAAAATGATGGAAAAACTGAAAGAGAAAATGCTTTGGCTCTTTTTTCAGAAAAAACTACAACCCTTGATTTTGAAAATCGGGGGTTAATAAAGATTGACTAACTACCCGTTTTAATGATTAAGCCGTGCGGTACAAAACAAAAAGAACAAAAGGCTTGTTTCATCCTTTTGTCCTTTCCTCCCCGGGGTATTTCGAGGATGGAGAGAATTATATAATCTCTACAAAATCATTGTCGTCGGACAGCTTTTGTCCTTCCACATGGATCGTTTGTTTGCCTGTCTCCGGATTGTACTTGACGGTGTAATCCTGCTCTCCTTCAGGCGTCTTTACACGGATGGTCAGTTGGATTTCTTTCTCGTCCGTTTCCAGCGACGAGAGGTCGAAGGACACGATGCCTTTACGCTGGACATAGGCATTGTCCTTGTAGGCATTATGCCGAAATTCAAAGTACCAGGGCGTATGCTCGCTGTCTCGTTTCACCAGGTTGATGAAATGCTTGACGCTTCCGCCGTAACTGAATTCGAACTCCACGTTCAGGTAGCCATCGCCGACCCACAGGTTGAGCACCCTGACCGGATCGTTTCCGAAATAGCCGTCGTTCTCTTCGCCCCGGTCCTGGGCGACTGGTTTGGTCAACACGTCCCGGATGTCAAGCACCTTCACGGCATGGTCATAATCATAATAAGTATCCGACAAAATGGTATAAAACGCCAGTACACGATGCTTTTCCCCGGGAACATACCAGGGTATATCGGTAGCCGCCGGCCACAGGGTCGTACCCTGGTCCAGCCGCAGATAATAGGTATGCGAGTCGGTCGACGGAACAACCGTCGCCATCGAATACCACACATCGCCCAGCGAATATCCATCGTCATCCGCACACGAATTGCAAACACCACATGCCGCCAGGATAGCTGCACATGCAAAAATCAATTTTACTGTTCTCATATTTTCATTATTTGATCGTTCAACATTGGTAAAGATGAAAATTCTTCCCCGAACGCTGCATTCACGTCAACAAAATGATAGCGTTCGTTGTCGTTTACGGACGGCTCAGGGCGTTAGTTTTACGCCGGACGTGTTGCGCGTTTGCACCGGACGTGCGCGTCTTTTTGACAAAAACTGTACTACTTTTGCACCTTTAATAAGTTCAATAGCAGAAAAGATGACAAAAGACTGTTTTTTACATACGCTTCCGAACGGACTGCGGATGATTCATTTGCCGGTATCCTCGCCGGTGGCCTACTGCGGGCTGGCCGTCAATGCCGGTGCACGCGACGAAGGGTCGGACGAATTTGGACTGGCGCATTTCGTCGAACACATGCTGTTCAAGGGGACGCAAAAGCGCAAAGCCTGGCACATCCTGAACCGGATGGAGTACGTCGGCGGCGAACTGAATGCCTGTACCTCCAAAGAGGAAACGTTTGTTTATTCCATTTTTATGGCCGAAAACTACGGGCGGGCGGTGGAACTGATTGCCGATCTGGCGATTCATTCCCGATTTCCCGCTCATGAGATAGAAAAGGAACGGGAGGTGATTCTGGACGAAATCCAGTCGTGTGAAGACAACCCGTCCGAACTGATTTTCGACGAGTTCGAAAACATCCTGTTCGAAGGGCATCCGCTGGGACATCACATTCTGGGAAACCGGCATTCGCTCTGTTCGTTCGGGAGCGAGTCGGCACACGCGTTTGTCCGGCACCATTACACGGCGGGGAATATGGTGTTCTTCTCCATGGGGAACGTCGATCCGAAACGCATTGTGCGCCTGGCGGAGAAATATTTGTCGGACATCCCCGCCCATGCCCCCGCCCTTCACCGGGAAAAACCCTGTCCGGCGCCTCTCCAGCCGCTGCCCTGCCGGAAAAAGAAAAAGACTCACCAGTCGCACGTGCTGATTGGCGGACGGGCTTTCGACATGTACGACGCCAAGCGTGTCCCCCTCTTTCTGCTGAACAATATTTTAGGCGGGCCGGGCATGAACAGCCGGCTGAATGTCTCGCTACGCGAAAAAAGCGGACTGGTATACAATGCCGAATCCAACGTCACGGCTTATACCGATACCGGCTTGTGTTCCGTCTACTTCGGTACGGACCCGAAAAACAGAGACCGCGTCACCCGATTGACGGAAAACGAACTCCGTCGCCTGCGGGAAAACCGGCTAAGCGACTTCCAACTGTCCGCAGCCAAAAAACAGGCGATCGGGCAATTAGGCATATCAAGCGACCATAAGGAAAATCTTTTTCTCGGGCTGGGGAAAGCGTTCCTGCATCGTGACCGCTACGAGCGGCTCCCGGAACTGTTCGCCAAAGTGAATGCCGTAACCGCAAGTCAACTGCAGGACATCGCCAACGAACTGTTCGCCCCCGAACGGCTTTTCACCCTCATTTACGAATAAGAACGGCGTAGCTAATGGTTATTAATGATTAATGATGGGTGCCGTCATTCGGTAAAAAAGCCCGACAGCACATCTTTACTCCGTTCATCACCCATCACCCATCATTAATCATTAACCATTAAATTAGCGTTTTTCCTTTGAGGGAGCATAGCGCCAGCGTCATGATTAGCAGTAGGGCGGCGTACAGATAGCCGAAGATACCGCTGACGGCGTCGTTTTGGCCGTACGAGTGCATTCCGCTCAGGAAGTAATTCACCCCGAAGTACGTCATCAGCACCGATGCAAACGCCACCACCGAAGACAGGTTAAACAGCCACAGGTTATACCATTTCGGTATGAGGCGGAGATGCGTGACCAGCACGTATGCCACAATGGTAATCAACGCCCACGTTTCTTTCGGGTCCCAGCCCCAGTAACGCCCCCACGATTCGTTTGCCCACACGGCGCCCATAAATGTACCGACGGTCATCAATATCAATCCGATGAGCAGAGACAATTCATTGATGATGCTCAGTTCCCGGAGAGAAGGAGCGTGGACGGTCAGGCGCGATTTCCGGACAAGGCTCATCGTGGCCAGGTTCGTCAGGCCGATGAGGAAACTGATGCCGAAAAAGCCATACGCCGCCATCAGGATGGCCACGTGAAACATCAGCCAGGGAGATTTGAGGACGGGCGCCAAAGGATTGATTTGCGGGTCCATCCAGCTTAGTCCCGACACAAAGAGGATGACGCCGGCGAACAGCGTCGCCAGGGCAAAGGTGACGGGGCTGCGTCGCATGAACACCCCTCCGCCGAAGACGGTTGCCCACGCCACGTAGACCATCGTTTCATACGAATTGCTCCACGGTGCATAGCCGCCGATTCGCCAGCGCATACCCATGCCCAGCGTGTGGAAAAGAAAGACCGCCAACACGCCGGCAGCCGGCAGGTAGATGAGCCATTTTGTCCGGCGCCGGCCGCGGTAGAACAGGACAAGCGAACTTATTAACAACCATCCGCCCAAAGACAAATAGCCGATTTTGCACCAGCGGAAGACTTCCAGCCGGTTGTAGGTCAGTTCCAGTGCCAGCCGGTCATCCCTCAGTTCGGTTCCGGAGGCTTTGCTTCGCTTCCGCTGGTAGGCGGAAATCATATCCAGTGTCCCGTCCGCTCCGCTCCAGTCGCCCGTCCGGATGGCCTCCTGCACATCGGCCAGATACCCTTCGAAAATCTGCGACACGAACATCGAATCCTCACCGCTGTAACCGGACAGGTCATCGCCCGGAGCATACCATTTCCCCTGCAGGTCGTCGACTTTCGGAAACAGACGAAGCAACTGTCCGTTCAGCAACTGATGGAAAATATTGATTTGTTCGTCCAGTTTGATAACATCCTTGTCAAACGCATTCCGTTCGGACGGCCTTTTCCGGTAGGCTTCCTCCAGCCTGTGTTGCAACTTGTAGCTGCCATCGTCGTCAAACGCTTCCATGTAGGAACACAGGCCGTGCGTCAGTCCGAAAGAGTGCGCAAGATCACGGTTCGAGACGGTCATCAGCGGTACGCGCATCCACATCTCCGGCAGCGTCAGGACGCTCAGCAGGAAACAGTCGGCATTCAGGCTTCCGAACTTCGCCTCCCGGTGCAGTTTGCGCAGTATCTCGGACGAAAAGGTATTGACCGGGATGATGCGTCCGTTCAGGGACTGAACCGGCAGGGCGCCGAACCGTTTCGCGTGTGCGGGGGCGACGGCGTGCCGTTGCACGGCTTCCACGATGGAAGCGGTTTCCATCTGAGCCTCCGCCAAGGACGGGAAAGCCAGCAGTCCGGCGACGACCAGCAACCCGGAATCGCGCTTGTGGGCATTCAGCAGCCTGTACAGCGTCCGGATGCGTCCGTTTTTCCCCGTCAGGCAGGCGATACAGCCGGCCAGCAGCAACAGATAGCCCGTGTAAGTGATATTCCGGCCGGCCACATCCCTGTTCACGGACAGAATCGTCCCCCGTTCGTCGGCATCGAACGACGCCTGATAAAAACGGTAACCCTTTACATCCAGCACATTGTTCATATAGATGGCCCTGCGTAGCGTATCGCCGTCCACATACACCCGCACGTCGCTTTCGTAAGACGACGGACTCATGGAACCCGGATAGCGTGTCAGCGTGAATTTCACCAGTTCCATCCGGAACGGCAACTCGCGTACGTCCTGCCCGCGGTTCGTATGCACTTCCATCTGGTTGCCGGCCTGCCCTTCCCGCAGATGCAGCACCCCCTCCCGACCGAAAAGATGCGTGACCAATGCGCCCAACAGGATGATGATAAAGGAAACATGCACCAGCAGCAACCCCCATCGCCGGGCTTTCAGCAGGCGACGTTTCAGCGCTACCGCCACGAAATTCGCGACCAGCAAAGCCTGTAGCAGGAAAAACAGGGGTGAATAATAGATCGCCACCCGGGCAAGCATCGTCCCGTAGGCCTTTTCGATAAACGTAGCCGCCGCCAGTCCCGCGGCATACAGCGTCAGCAAAACGAACGTCGTCATGCTGGAGGAGAGTATTTTTTCAAATTGATTCATATTCGATTATACAACCAATTAAACCGGTTGCGTCCGCAAAAATACGGTTTTTGAGAAAGACATCCTCGTTTTTGAGCCAACACTTTTGAAAAAACGTTGATAACCCATTGCAGCGACACTATCGTTAGCGCCTGTCAGGTTACAGCGTTAGCACGTGTCGATGTACAGCGTTAGCGTGTGTCGATGTACAGCGTTAGCGCGTGTTAATGTACTACGCTAAAGCCTGTCGAGTTACTGCGTTATATTATATTGCCCGCGGTATAGTTTTGTGCAAAAACAGGTAGTTAGTAGCTAGTAGAATAGTAGTCGGTAGTTCTGTGATACGACGAAGCTGTCCGCTCAAACCCTCACTTTTACGCCTTTCCCTCCAACGGCCGCTTTTCTGCCAACCGCCCTCTACTTACTACTAACTACTATCTACTAACTACCCTTTTATGCACAAAACTATACCGCGCGCAGTATATATTCTTTTACTGCAATCCACGGCTATTTTTCTTCCGTGCGGCCGGATACGGAACACGCACCCGTCTGCTTGGACGAAAGCGCCTTTTTTTTGCAGAAGACGCCGTATGCAAAACCATTGTACGCCGCCCTGATTTGTGTCTCGTCCACAGAAAGGAACGGGAGTTCGGCTTCCGGTGCGGTTTTCAGTTCCAGCGCCCAAGCGTCGTCGTAGCATATTAGAAGATTAGTAGGCAAAATTTAATTCAAACAGTTTCTAAAAAAAAGGCGCTGATCGCGCCTTTTTTACTTATAACCCGAAAGTTTTCTTGATGGGGTCGATATAGTCCAGTTTCTCCCACGTAAACAATTCTACTTCGTGGACGACCGGCGCATCCCCGTAACGCGAAGTGAAGGTTTTCTTTACCGTCCGCGGTTCGCGACCGAAATGGCCGTACGAAGCTGTCTCCAGATAGATCGGGTGACGCAGTTTCAGCCGCTCCTCAATCGCTTTGGGACGCAGGTCGAAGAGTGTTTCCACTTTGCGAGCGATCTCGCCATCGCTGAAGGCTACGTTCGAGCGACCGAACGTGTTCACAAACAGGCTGGTCGGCCGGGCGACGCCAATGGCATACGACACCTGTACAAGCACTTCGTCGGCTACACCCGCCGCCACCAGGTTTTTGGCGATGTGACGGGCGGCATACGCAGCCGAACGGTCTACTTTCGACGGGTCTTTGCCCGAAAACGCGCCGCCGCCGTGCGCCCCTTTGCCGCCATACGTATCGACAATGATTTTCCGTCCGGTCAGTCCCGTATCGCCGTGCGGGCCTCCGATCACGAACTTGCCCGTCGGGTTGACATGGCAGGTGATTGGCGTATCGAACAACTTTTGGATGGTTGCCGGATATCGGGCTTTGACACGCGGAATCAAGAGATGGAGGACATCTTCCTTGATTTTCTCCGCCATCGCCCGGTCGGCTTCTTCCTGCGAAAGACCGTTGCCGGCGGTGATAAACTCGTCGTGCTGGGTAGAGACGACAATCGTGTCAATCCGCAACGGCGTACCGTCTTCGGCGTATTCAATCGTTACCTGGCTCTTGGCATCCGGCCGGAGATAGGACATCAACGCCAATTCCTTTTTGCGGATCAGCGCCAGCTCCGTCAGCAGAGCGTGCGAAATGTCCAGCGCCAGCGGCATGTAGTTAGCCGTTTCCCGAGTGGCATAGCCGAACATCATTCCCTGGTCGCCGGCGCCCTGTTCATACGGGTCGGCACGTTCCACGCCCCGGTTGATGTCGCCGCTCTGCTCGTGAATGGCCGAGAGGACGCCACACGACTTGGCTTCAAACTGATATTCGCTTTTTGTGTAACCGATTCGCTCAATGACACCCCGCGCCACTTCTTGCACGTCGATGTAAGCGCTCGATTTAACTTCTCCTGCCAGCACAACCTGTCCGGTTGTTACCAGCGTTTCGCAGGCCACTTTCGAGTTTGGGTCATACGCCAGAAACTCATCCAGTAGGGCATCTGAAATTTGGTCGGCGACCTTGTCAGGGTGTCCTTCCGACACCGATTCTGAGGTGAATAAATAACTCATTACGTTTCTATTTTGATTAATTGTTATACATAATGAATTGAAAATGAAAACTGATTGGTAAAACCCGAAAGCCGGACATGAAGGATGTTTTAGCATTTTTTCCCGTGGTTGCAAGCAATACAAATCTTTCCACTTCAATTCAGCGGCAAAGATATAAACTATTTCCGAAATACAAACCGGGAACGGAATAAAAACAGGGACATAAGGGATGCTATATAAATAATATGTACTCAAAATCACCCAAAGGCCCTTTGCTGTTTGAGATACTCAGGGCAGCCAGGCGGAAAGCCTGACCTGCACAGTGTTTTTTACGGGGAACATGGCTGCTGATCACTTTTCCGCCCGATACTTGGGTATTGGGCGCCAGCCCCAGCCGGAAGGTAAAATGTTTTTTCGTTTTCCAGCAGTTCATATCCGGCCCGACTTCCGAAAATATACACAGGGCGATCCACTCACTGATGCCCGTGATTTCGGTCAGGTCTACCCCGTTGAGCAGCTTCAGACAGGCCGTCGCGTGGGATCGCTATTATCTCTGTATGATTGGAGGTTTAGGAGCTGTCTGAAAATAAACCACCCATTTACGGGTCTGTTTTTCACCATACTTCCTCCTGAAAATGCTTACATACCCCGGTATGCGCGCATTTTCAGTCGTTGGATGGCAAAAAA
>JAITAY010000101.1 GCA_031283915.1 Tannerella sp. | reverse complement strand
GCATTTTCAGTCGTTGGATGGCAAAAAACATCTCCCGTAAATTTGGATGGTTTATTTCCAGACAGTTCCTAAGGTTTCGTAAGGATATGTATTTCCAACCTGGCGGCTAAGGTTGTTTTGTTCTTTGAATAAGGTAGAAATAAGGTTTTTATCCGTTATCAAATCCCTTCTCAGGATGCGCTTGTCTAAAACGCAGGTTATTATATACAATCCATTCTGTTTTCGTGTAATGAAGGGCTTTTGGATCCCGTTATTTGGGGCGGGCTGTATGCTTTTATTGGGGGACTACTAACTACTAACTACTAACTACCTCTTTCCTCATAATTTACCTGTCCAAACAGCAGGTTTATTTTTCCTTGCGTGCGGCGTCTATTCGCAAAAAGACCATCAGCAGCAGCGTAAAGCTCAGCAGCGATGATCCGCCGTAACTGAAAAACGGCAACGGAATGCCTATCACCGGCGTGAGACCCGTTACCATCCCGATGTTGATTGCCAGGTGGAAAAAGAAAATCGACGCAACGGCATATCCGTAGGCTCGACCGAAAATCGAATCCTGCTGCTCGGCTAAAGCGATCAGGCGAAGAATGAGCGCCCCGAAAAGAGCCAGGACGGCCAGCGAACCCAGAAAACCAAACTCTTCACCTACGGTGCAAAAGATAAAATCAGTGTCCTGTTCGGGGACGTATTTGAGTTTGGTTTGCGTGCCGTTCAGGAACCCTTTGCCGGTCAGTCCTCCCGAACCAATCGCTATTTTGGACTGATTCACGTTGTAACTCGCGCCGCCCGGATCGTTTTCCAGTCCTAACGACACCCGGATGCGCGTCTGCTGGTGAGGTTCCAGCACATGGTCGAATACGTAGTTCACCGAAAACAGGAAGCTGACGGACAGCACGGCAAACAAAGCGACCAGCGCATAACGTTTGGCCAGGTTTTTCAGGGAAAGGAAAAGAAGATAGCAGACAGTCACCCCAATGATTCCGGTAATCACCCATACGTAATTCACCTGCATATAACGTGACACCGCCCATCCGGCGATGGAGGCGAGGAGCACGATACCGGGCAGGATACGGGTCGTCGTCCTGTCCTTGTGGATAAACAGGGTTGCCAGGCAAGTAATGATCAGGATGATCAGCGAGACGATCAGTTCGCCCGTCGGTGTGGCGCCCGTCATGCTGTCGCCGAAACGCAGTATGATCACACAAAATATCACCGCGCAGACGCTCGTCAGCAGGACAAAGCCCGACATCCCTTCGCGGTAGAGTACCAGGATAAAAATTACATAGACCAGCGCCGACCCGGTTTCCTTCTGTAACAGGATACACAGTATCGGAGCGGCGATCATCCCGACCGCAATCATGAATTTCCGGAACGTAAAAAGCGTCTGATGATAGCTGTTTATGAATTTGGCTACGGCCAGCGCCGTCGCAAATTTGGCGAACTCGGCCGGCTGGATGTGTACCGGTCCCACGATCAGCCAGGAATGGGAGCCTTTGATATCGGGTGCAATGAAGATGGTGAGAATCAACAGCAGGAAAAAAAAAGCGTAGATCAGGTAAGACAGCGTTTCGAAAAAGTCTTTGTCGAGCATCAGCACAACGAATGCAGCCGAGAAAGCGACGCCTATCCAAATCAACTGCGATCCCATCCGGCCTGTCGGTTCAAACAGATTCGCGGAATCAAACTCATAGCTTGCGCCGTAAATGACAAACCAGCCGGCCGTAACCATCAGTACGTAGATCCCGACGGTGAACCAGTCGAGGGAGTGCCAGACGCTTCTTTCCCGGATACTCATAAGGCTACAAAACCACCCGGTTCATGATCTCCGTTTCTAAAAACCGGAGCGATTCCCCTACGTCACCATGAAAAAATTTCTCCAGCATCAGCCGGGCAATCGGAATGGCGTTGGTTTTGCCGAAACCTCCATGTTCCACGTACACGGCAATCGCTATTTTGGGTTGATGGCAGGGCGCGAAGGCGATGCAAACGGAATTGTCTTTCCCGCTGGTACTTTGGGCTGTACCTGTCTTGCCGCAGACTTCGATACCGGGCATGTACAGACCCGTACACGTGCCATACAGTACGGCGCTTCGCATTCCTTCGGCAATCACGTCATAGTATTCCCGGTTGACAGACGTCCGTTTGGGATGGGTGTAGATGGAATCCAGCGGCAGATCCTCGATCTCCCTGACGACATGGGGGACGATGTAATGTCCCCGGTTGGCAATCGTGGCCGACAGGTTGCATATCTGGAGAGGCGTAGTGTCTATTTCGCCCTGTCCGATGGCAATGGAAATGATCGTACTCGAGTTCCAGCGTTTTTTGTAGAAACTGTCATACACCTTGCTGTTGGGAATGAATCCGCGGGATTCACCCGGAAGGTCAATCCCCAGCGGATAGCCGAATCCCATCGACACCATGTGTTTCTTCCAGACTTCAAAGGCTTCCTGAACCGTCGGATAACGTTTCCGGTTATCCAGCATGTCGTGCAGCCCCCAGCAAAAGTAGGAGTTACACGAGGTAGCCAGCGCGGCGTTGAGACTCAGGGGTGAAGCGTGTCCGTGACACGCCGGTTTGCCGTCATGATAGGGATAGCCGTAAGCGCAGGTGTACAGCTTTTGCGGTGTAATGAACCCTTCCTGTAGAAAGACAAGCCCCTGTGCCGGCTTATAGGTCGACCCCGGCGGAAACCGCCCCTTAATGGCGCGGTTGAACAGGGGTTTCAGGGGGTCGCTTTCCAGTTGTACGTAATTCTTCCCCAGTTGCCTGCCGCCGACCAGCAAGTTCGGATCATACGTTGGCGAAGATACCAGACATAGTACCTCGCCCGTCGAGGGTTCGATCATCACTACTCCACCTGCTTTGTTCCGCATCAACTTTTCGGCATACGCCTGCAACTCAATATCCACAGACAACTTCAGGTTTTTCCCCGATACGGGCGCCTCGTCACGGACACCTTTTTCATACCGCCCCTTGATACGTCCGCGGGCGTCGCGCAGCAGGATTTCCTTGCCTTTCTTTCCGCGCAGGATTTTTTCATACGAACGTTCCACGCCTTCGCGACCGGCATAGTCGCCCCGTGCGTAATAGCTGTCGTTCTCCATGTCCCGTTTGCTTACTTCGCCGATATTCCCCAGCAACAGCGCGGCATTCGGATAGCCATATTCCCGGACGGTACGGTTCTGGAGATAAAATCCCGGAAACTTGTAGAGCTTCTCCTGCAGCATACCGTATTCGCTTGTGGACAATTGGGTCATAAGCACCTGGGGGACGTACTGGGAGTAACCCGGATTCAGGTCTCTGCTTTTGATGTCCTGGATACGTTTGTTGAAAAATTCCCGGGTAATGCCGAGCGTGTTGCAGAAGTCAACCGTGTCGAAAGGCTGTATCTCTTTCATGATCAGCATGACATCGTAGGCCGGCTGATTATATACCAGCAGTTTGTCGTTTCGGTCGTAGATCACGCCCCGCGCCGGATAGAGCGTCTTTTTCAGGAATGCATTGCTGTCTGCCCAGTCTTTATACTCATTGTTCACAAGTTGCAAGTCAATCAGGCGAGCAACGAAAATGAGAATCACACAGGCAACGGCCGCGATAAACACGTAACGCCTGTTTTCATACTGATATTTGCTTCTGTTAATCACTGTTTTTTCTATTCACATTAAACGCTTCGAGCACAAAGATACATAAGGTCGTCAAAATAACACTTGCGAAAATGCGAAGAAAAAGAAAGGCAGGGTCAAAAAGAGAAACGGATTCAATCAGGAACAAAGTCACATGGTGAATGATGGTCAATGTCGCTACGTATCGCATGAAAGCGGCCGTGCCGAACGTGTAATACGAAGGCGTTGCATTCTCCGTCAGTTCCTTCCCCACATAGACTCCAATCAGCGGATAGCGCAAAAAGCCGATGAGGGTACAGGCAGCGGCATGCATTCCCAATGTATTGGAAAATACATCAATGGTAAACCCTAAGAGAAAGGAGATCAGAATGCCTTGTGAACGGGTGATTTGCATCGGGAGTTTCAAAATGACGCAGATGTATAGAAACGGCTCTACGATCCTGAACAGGTGAAGGTTGTTCAGCACCCAAACCTGTAGCAGGACAAAAAAAACAAACCGGAAAATGGTTTTCAGTATCGGCTTAATCATTTTTTCGCGCCTCCCGTTCTACGGCTAACTGTTCTTGCTGGAAATCGTTCCTGATCACCCGTACGCTTTTCAGTCGCTGAAAATCCGTAGCCAGTTTGACTCTCAGGGAATAAAAATTGTGGTTGCGGGTATTGTCCATCTCAACCGCCGTTCCTACCCGTAGACCCGGCGGAAAGATGGCCGAAAAACCGCTTGTGACAATGGTGTCGCCTTTCTGAAACTCCACATGATTCGGTAATTCTTCCAGATTGGCATACTGCGCATCCTGACCGTCCCACGACAGCGAGCCGTAATAATCGCCATTTTTCAGTTTGCAACTGAGTTTGGATTTCGGGTTCAACAGGGGAATCACGACCGAAAAATGTTCATCGACAGTCGATACAATCCCCACGACACCCCGTATGGATACGACGCCCATGTCCGGCCGGATGCCGTCCCGTGCCCCCTTGTCGATGGTAAAGTAGTTGGACAGGCGTATCACACTGTTGTTTATCACTCTTGCTGTGATGTAATGGTATCGCCTCGCAAGGGTGTCGGGCATCACGTCGTCATACGAAAGCTGATCGGCTCTCAACGTTTCCAGTTGCTCTTCCAAATCCAGGATTTCCAATTCGAGCAAGCCGTTGCGTTCAAACAGGATTCTGTTTTCTTCCCGTAACCGGAGGTAAGACATGAACGTTCCCGATACGGAAGAGATATATCCGAAAGCCGTATGGGCCGAACTCAGAAATATATTCCGCTGATATGCATTATAGCGGTATAAAAGTACGAACGAAAGAACTTCACATACTATAAATACAAACCAATGCTTTTTCCTGAAAAGGAATTCAAGCAATTTTTGCATAGGGGAACAGTCTATTTATTTGCCAGACAACGATTCCGCGAACAACCCGTCGGCGGAAAAACGAAAAACGGTAAACCTGCCGGCAATTATTTAATTAGAAACTTGTACCTGTCAATATTTTTCAAGGCAATGCCCGTTCCTTTGGCCACGGCATGGAGCGGATCTTCCGCCACATGGAAAGGTATATTGATCTTGTCGCTGAAACGTTTGTCCAATCCCCGCATCAGTGCGCCTCCGCCGGTCAGGTATATACCGTTATGAACGATGTCGGCATACAGTTCGGGCGGAGTCTGCTCCAGTGCGCTCAAGATGGCCGCTTCCATTTTGGAGATAGACTTGTCCAAACAGTGTGCAATCTCCTGATACGAAATCGGAACTTCCATCGGGAGCGCCGTCATTTGATTCGGCCCGTGTACGACAAAGTCTTCGGGTGGATTTTCCAGCGAAGTCAGCGCGGAACCCACATTGATTTTAATGGATTCGGCCGTCCGTTCGCCCACTTTCATGTTGTGCTGGCGGCGCATGTACTCCATGATGTCTTCCGTCAGTTCGTCGCCGGCAATGCGAATGGAACGGTTGGAAACGATGCCGCCCAGGGAGATGACCGCGATTTCCGTTGTCCCGCCCCCGATGTCAACAATCATGTTCCCTTCCGGCGCTTCCACATCAACACCGATGCCTATCGCCGCCGCCATCGGTTCGTATATCATGTACACGTCCCGCCCGCCGGCATGTTCGGCAGAGTCGCGCACGGCGCGAATCTCGACTTCCGTACTGCCCGACGGAATACAAATCACGATGCGCAACGGCGGCGAAAACCAGCGATTTTTGAAATTAATCATCTTGATCATGCCCCGAATCATCTGCTCCGCCGCATAAAAATCAGCAATCACGCCATCGCGCAACGGTCTTATGGTACGAATGTCTTCAGGCGTTTTCCCGTCCATCAGACGAGCCTGTTCCCCTACGGCCAGCACTTTTTCCGTTCGCCGGTCTAAAGCAACTACCGACGGCGCATCGACAACGATTTGCCCATCGTGTACAATGATGGTGTTAGCCGTACCCAAGTCAATGGCAATTTCTTGTGTAAAAGAAAAGTATCCCATATATTGTTTGTCTTAATTATCCATTAATGTTTAAAGTGACGTATTCCTGTCTTTACCATACTGATTCCACGGGCGTCGCAATAGTCAACCGAAAGTTTGTCGTTAATCGACCCTCCCGGCTGAACGATCGCCGTAATACCCGCATTCTCTGCTATTTCTACGCAGTCGGCAAACGGGAAAAAGGCGTCTGAGGCCATCACGGCGCCGTCCAGGTCGAACCCGAACGAACGTGCTTTTGCGATGGCTTGCTTCAGGGCGTCCACTCGCGACGTCTGTCCGATTCCGCTTGCGCAGAGTTGTTTGTTTTTCACCAGCGTAATGGCGTTGGATTTGCTATGCTTCACTAATTTGTTGGCAAACAGCAAATCTTCCGTTTCCCGCCCGTCCGGAATTTTTTGCGTCATGGGTTCCAGGTCGGCAGCCGTCTGGATGCTCACGTCTCTGTCCTGCAACAATACGCCGTTTAACAGCGAACGGTATTGCCGTTTTTGCAGCCCGTTTTGCTTGCGCAGCAGGATAATCCGGTTCTTCTTCTGTTCCAGCACCTCCAGTGCGTCGGTCATGTAATCGGGAGCGATGATGACTTCAAAGAAAATCTTGTTGATTTCTTCGGCCACTTCCCTGTCGATTACTTCATTGGCAACCAGAACGCCGCCAAATGCGGAAACCGGATCGCCGGCCAGCGCATCCTTCCACGCTTCCAGTATCGCCGGGCGGGAAGCGATGCCGCATGCATTGTTATGTTTCAGAATGGCAAACGTCCGTTCGTCGAATTCGTCAATGAGCGAAAGCGCTGCATCAATGTCGAGCAGGTTGTTATATGAAATTTCCTTGCCGTGCAACTGTTCGAACAGATCCTCGAATTTGCCGAAGAAAATCCCTTTTTGATGCGGATTCTCGCCGTAGCGCATGAGTTTCGGTTCGTTGACCGCCACCCGGAAGGCGCTGTCGTCGCCTTGGTCAAAATAATTGAAAATGGCGCTGTCGTAGGCCGAGGAGACGGCAAAAGCTTCTTTGGCAAACCAGCGTCTTTCCTCCTGATTGGTCACCGCGCCTTTTTCTTCCAACAGCAACATCAGCGAAGCATACTGCGCCCTGGAGGCTACAATCACCACATCTTTAAAGTTTTTCGCCGCCGCACGAATCAGAGAAATCCCCCCAATATCTATTTTTTCAATAACGGCTGATTCGTCTGCACCTGAAGCTACGGTTTCCTCAAACGGATAGAGGTCAACCATCAGCAAATCAATTTCCGGAATTTTATACTGCCCGATTTGTTTCCGATCGCTTTCGTTGTCGCGGCGCGTCAAAATACCGCCGAAGATTTTCGGGTGCAATGTTTTCACCCGTCCGCCCAGAATGGAAGGATATCCCGTCAAGTCTTCCACCGCCTCGCAGGGGATGCCCAGCGATTCGATGAACGCCTGCGTCCCGCCCGTAGAGATAAGGCTGACGCCTTCCCGGTGAAGCTTTTTGAGTATTTCGTCCAGTCCTTCTTTGTGGTAAACAGATATTAACGCTCTTGTTATTCGTTTCTCCGTCATTACTATGTCTATTTTATAATTATCCCCCTTTTTTCCCATGCAAAAGTATCGATTTATTTTGAAACACCGTATATATAAGTGACGAAAATTGGTGAGGTTGCCGGATGCCTGTAAACAGGCAGTGTCATGTTACTCTTTAAATGTTGAACAGCGAATATTTTTTGTGCCGTCGCCCCATTCACTTATACTGCGCGCGGTATAGTTTTGTGCATAAAGAGGTGGTTAGTGGTTAGAAAAAAAAGTGTAACAGCGCCTCCGCAGGGCTTTAGCCCAATCCCCCCACACATTGCCGT
>JAITAY010000090.1 GCA_031283915.1 Tannerella sp. | reverse complement strand
AAAGTCCCCCCAATCGTTATACTGCACGCGGTATCATTCTATGCATAAAGAGGTGGTTAGAAAAAAAAGTACAACAGCGCCTCCGCAGGGCTTTAGCCCAATCCCCCCCCACATTGCCGTCCGTTTTAACTCAATGTCATCAAGTTAAGATTTTGTTTCCAGCATCCCGTTAGGGATGCATCGCTCGGTAGATAAACCGGTATAACCCTATATCGCATCCTGTTAAGGATGCATCCCTAACGGGATGCGGATAGAGACGTCGCTAAAATGCTACCGAGCGATGCATCCCCAACGGGATGCTCTACTACCGCCTTTTAGCGCTTAACTTGATGACATTGAGTTTGAACTGACGGGCAAGCAGGCGCGCGGGTGGCTTTGATTTTTAGTTCTTGCACTTGAAAAACCCAAGTTTTTCATGTACTTTTGCCACCTGAATCAAATTAGGGCGTGTCCCCTAAATAAAATACAGCAAATGAAAGTATTGAAATTCGGCGGAACATCCGTAGGTTCCGTGGAGAGTATTTTAAATGTAAAGCAAATCGTAGAAACGGTCAACGATCCGGTGGTGGTGGTCGTTTCCGCACTGGGGGGAATCACGGATAAATTGATACATGCCTCGAAGATCGCTTCTGCAGGCGATGAGAACTATCAGCATGAGCTTTCGGAAATTATCCGGCGTCATCAGGATGTGATTGCCGGCGTCATCTCCGGGAGAAAGCGTCCCGAAGTGGAAAAAGAAGCCATGAGCCTTTTTGAAGAACTGGAAAATATCTTCCGGGGCCTGTACCTGATCAAAGACCTGTCGGAAAAGACGTCCGACGCCATTGTAAGCTACGGCGAACGGCTCTCTTCCTATATTCTCTCACACGTCATCGAGGGCGCCGTATTGTATGACTCGCGGCAGTTTATCAAAACCGTCCGGCAGTTCAACAAGCATATTGTCGATTTTGAACAGACGAACCGGCTGATTCGGGAAACGTTCCGGCAAATGCCGGACATCGTACTGGTTCCCGGATTCATCTCGTCGAGTTGCGAGAACGCCGAAATCACCAACCTGGGACGCGGCGGTTCCGACTACACAGCTTCCATTCTGGCCACGGCGCTCAATGCTTCCGTACTGGAGATCTGGACGGACGTAGACGGATTCATGACCGCCGACCCGAAAGTGATCAATTCGGCCTATGTCATCGACCGCCTGTCTTTTACGGAGGCCATGGAATTGTGTAACTTCGGCGCCAAAGTGATTTATCCGCCCACGATCTATCCGGTTTATCACAAAAATATTCCCATCCGCATTCGCAATACGTTCAATCCCGACGCGCCCGGTACCTATATCTCCCGCGAACAGGAAAGGGAACCGGTCAAAGGCAAGGCCATTATCAAAGGCATCTCGTCTATCAGCGACACGTGTCTGGTTACGGTACAGGGGTTGGGTATGGTCGGCGTCATCGGCGTCAATTACCGTATATTCAAGACGCTGGCCAAAAATGGCATCAGTGTGTTCATGGTCTCGCAGGCCAGTTCGGAGAACAATACCACGTTTGCCGTCTGTCATGCGGATGCCGACCTGGCGGTGAACGTATTGAACGAGGAATTTGCACTGGAACGTTCGCTGGGCGAAATCAACAACGTCGAGGCCGAACGCGACCTGGCAACCGTGGCCATTGTCGGTGAAAACATGAAACGCACGCCCGGCATCGCCGGCAAGCTGTTCGGCACGCTGGGACGTGCAGGCATCAGCGTGATTGCCTGTGCACAGGGCGCGTCGGAGACAAATATTTCCTTCGTGATTAAACGCGCCTATCTGCGGAAAGCATTGAACTCCATCCACGATTCCTTTTTCCTGTCGGAATATAAAGTACTGAACCTCTTCATTGCCGGTGTAGGAACGGTCGGCGGCAAGCTGCTGGAACAGATTCGCATTCAGCAGTCCATGCTGATGGAACAAAACAGCCTGAAACTGCGGGTTGTCGGCATAGCCAATTCAAAGAAGCGGCTTCTGTGTCGCGAAGGGCTGAACCTGGAACACTGTATCCGGAAACTGAACGCCGACGGCGAAGCGGGTTCGTCACAGGACTTGTGCGAAGGCATCCTGAAGATGAACATTTTCAACTCCGTTTTTGTAGACTGCACGGCCAGCGACGAAATTGCCGGTATTTACGAAGAACTGTTGAAAAACAATATCTCTGTCGTGGCGGCCAACAAGATAGCGGCTTCTTCCGCCTACAGCAATTATTTGAAACTGAAAGAAATCGCCCGCCAGCGCGACATCAAGTATCTGTTTGAGACGAACGTCGGCGCCGGCCTGCCGATCATCAATACGATGAACGACCTGATCAACAGCGGCGACCACATCCTGCGCCTGGAGGCCGTTCTGTCGGGCAGCCTGAACTTTATCTTCAACACGCTGAGCGCCGAAATCCCGCTGAGCAGGGCGATCCGGATGGCCAAGGAAGCGCGTTATGCCGAACCCGACCCGCGCATCGACCTGAGCGGCAAGGACGTCATTCGCAAGCTGGTGATTCTGGCACGCGAAGCCGGTTACAAAGTGGAACAGGAAGACATCAAGCTCAACCTGTTTATCCCTGAAAAATACTTCGAAGGGACCCTGGACGACTTCTGGGCAAACATCCATGAACTGGATGCCGGATTCGAAGAGCGGCGCCGGCGCGTGGAAGCGGAAAGGAAGCGCATCCGGCTGGTTGCCCGGATGGACAAGGGCGCGTGCGAAGTCGGCCTGCAGGAAGTCGACCGGCATCATCCTTTCTACGAACTGGAGGGAAGCAACAACATCATCATGATTTCCACCGAACGCTACAACGACTATCCGATGATTATCAAAGGCTACGGCGCGGGCGACGACGTGACGGCCGCCGGCGTATTCGCCGACATCATCTCTATTGCCAATATCCGCTAACGGCGAAATCGAAAGTATGAAAAAAATATTGATTTTAGGCGACGGCATGGCGGACGAACCCATCGACATGCTGGGTGGCAGGACGCCGCTGCAATACGCCCATACGCCCTGTATGGACGAACTGGCGCGGCTGGGCGTTACGGGACGGCTGCAAACCGTCCCCGCAGGGTTCCATCCCGGCAGCGAAGTGGCCAATCTGGCCGTGCTGGGATATAACCTGACGGAAGTTTACGAAGGACGCGGAGTGCTGGAAGCCGCCAGCATGAACGTCAAACTGCATCCGGGTGAACTGGCGATGCGCTGCAATCTGATCTGTCTGGAAGGCGACCTGCTCAAGAACCATTCGGCCGGACACATCAGCAATGAGGAAGCCCGCGAACTGATTGCCTTCCTGAACGAAACGCCGGGCGACCCGCGCATCCGCTTTCACGCGGGCGTGTCATACCGTCATTTGCTGGTCATGCAGGGAGGCGATAAACGGTTGGACTGTACGCCGCCGCACGACATCCCGATGCAACCGTTTCGTCCGGCGCTGATCAGGGCTACCGATGCTGCTGCCACGGAAACGGCTGCTCTGTTGAATCGCCTGATCCTGCAATCGCAGGAACTGTTGCCGACTCATCCGGTCAACCAAAAGCGGACGGCCGCCGGGAAAGACCCTGCCAACAGCATCTGGTTTTGGTCGCCCGGTTATCGCCCGACCATGCCGACGCTGAAGGAACTGTACGGCATCCCGAAGAGCGCGGTGATCTCGGCGGTTGACCTGATACACGGCATCGGCCGATATGCCGGAATGGACGTGGTGCCGGTGGAAGGCGCGACCGGTTTGTACAATACAAATTACGAAGGCAAGGCGCAAGCGGCCGTGGAGGCGTTGCGGACACACGATTTCGTGTACGTACATGTCGAAGCCAGCGACGAAGCCGGCCATGAAGGCGACGTGCAACTGAAAGTCCGCACCATCGAAGACCTTGACCGGCGTCTGATCGGCCCCGTCTGCGAGGCTGTCCGGCAATGGGACGAGCCGGTGACGATAGCCGTCCTGCCCGACCATCCTACACCCTGTGCCTTGCGGACGCACACGAAAGATCCCGTCCCGTTCCTGATCTGTACGCCCGGACAGACGCCGGACGCCGTGGAACGCTATGACGAGTTTTCCGTCTTGCAAGGCAAATACGGCCTGTTAACAGGCGATTTATTTATGCGGGAATTTACCGCTAATCATTGAATTGGAATCAACATGAAGTATTATAGTACAAACAGGCAGTCGCCGCCGGCGAATCTGGAAGACGCCGTAATGAAGGGGCTGGCCGGCGACAGGGGCCTTTACATGCCCGAACGGATTCCGGCGCTGGACAACGCCGTCATCCGGTCTTTGAAAGACAAGTCTTTTCATGAAATCGCCGACACGGTGGCGCAAGCCTTTTTCGGAGAAGACATGGAACCTGACGCCCTGACGGCCATCGTACAGGATGCCTTGTCGTTCGATACGCCTGTCGTGCAGGTGCATGACGGCATATACAGCCTCGAACTCTTTCATGGCCCGACGCTCGCATTCAAAGATGTCGGCGCCCGTTTCATGGCCAGAATGCTGGGTTATTTTATCCGCAAGAAAGGTATCGACCGCGAAGTGAACGTATTGGTCGCGACGTCCGGCGACACGGGCAGCGCGGTAGCCAATGGCTTTTTGGGCATACCTCATATCCGTGTCTTCGTACTCTATCCCAAAGGCAAAGTCAGTCCGATTCAGGAATGTCAGTTCACTACGCTGGGACAAAACATTACCGCGCTTGAAATCCACGGCACGTTCGACGATTGTCAGGCGCTGGTGAAAGCCGCCTTTGCCGACGATGACCTGAACCGCCGCCTGCAACTGACCTCGGCCAATTCCATCAATGTCGTCCGGTTCCTGCCGCAGTCGTTTTACTACTTCCATGCCTTTGCACAATTGGACAGGATGGGACGAGCCGGGAACTTGACGGTATGTGTGCCCAGCGGGAATTTCGGCAACCTCACCGCCGGACTGTTCGCCCAACGGATGGGATTGCCCGTCCGGCATTTCATCGCAGCCAACAACCGCAACGATGTCTTTCTGGAATACCTGCAAACGGGCATCTATACGCCGCGTCCTTCCGTGGCGACCCTGGCCAACGCCATGGATGTCGGCAATCCGAGCAACTTTGCCCGGATACTGGATCTGTATGGCCATGACCATGCCGTCGTCACACAGCAGGTCTCAGGTTGTCGTTACACGGATGAACAGATTGCCGCTACCGTGTACGAAGTCTGGCGCACGCACCGTTACCTGCTCGACCCGCATGGCGCCTGCGGCTATCAGGCGCTGACTGACCGCCGACTGAAACCGGGCGAAACAGGTCTGTTTCTGGAAACGGCTCATCCGGCTAAATTCAAGGAGACGGTCGATCGCATTACGGGCGTTCCGGTCGAAATTCCACATAAATTGCAGGTATTCATGCAGGGAAAAAAACAAAGTGTCCCTTTGGGAAAAGACTTCGAAGGATTCAAAAATTTCCTCTCCACGGTGGTATAGCATTTCAGAAGGGGGACTCAAACCCCTCCCCCAACCCCACCCCACCAGGAGAGGGGGGCGACTCGGCGGTCACGACTGTTTTATACTGCGCGCGGCATTATTTTAGAAACAGGGGCGGCATATCGGTGGCGAAGGATGAAGTCCCGGGGCCGCAGAACGACACCCCGGGGCTGTATATTTCCGTCTTGTTTCGAATCCTGATGCTCTCTTACCAGAAATAGATATAGAACGCTACGGTAAATGCCAGTATGATGCACGTATGGATGACGTCCCAGCGGTTCCAGCTTGCACGGGAAGCCGCTT
>JAITAY010000067.1 GCA_031283915.1 Tannerella sp. | reverse complement strand
CGGGATGCTCTACTACAGCCTTTTAGCGCTTAACTTGATGACATTGAGTTAAAACTGACGGATAAAAAGGAGGGCAGGAAGGAGGGCAAGAAAGCGCGTGGGCGGATGCTCTTTTTTATGCTGACGGGCATGCACAAAACTGTACCGCGTGCAGTATAGTAGAATACTAGCTGGTAGTTCTGTGATACGACAAAGCTGTCCGCTCAAACCTTCACTTTTACGCCTATCCCTCCAACGGCCGCTTTTCTGCCAAAAGCCCTCTACTAGTTAGCGGATTTTTTCTCGCGTCTTTCAAGTGGCGCTGATTTTCTTTGTGTTTTACAATATCTTTCGAGGGGTGGGAGTGGGCGTGCACCGAAGTTCGGGAGAAAGAAGACTGTGTCTGCGTACCGAAGCGTCCCGCATGTGACGTTGAAAGGAGGGAGGTCGAGGCGTCAACTGGTGCGTTCGATCAGGTAATCGGCCAGGAGGAGCAGGCTGTCGCGTGCTTCGGAGGCGGGCAGGGTACGGATGATGGCCATCGCCTGGTTTTTGTACTCGTTCATGCGGGCTTCGGCGTATTCGAGGCCTCCTTTTTTCCGGGCAAAGCGGTGCAGGGAGGCGATGTGATGCGAGGGGAGTCTTTGCTTCAGCAGCATGTGCAGGTAAGGCGCTTTTTCGGCCGGCGAAGCCATTTCGAGGGCATGGAGGAGGGGTAGCGTCACTTTGCCTTCGCGGAGGTCGTTGCCGCTGGGTTTGCCGGTTTGATTGTCTTCGAAATAGTCAAAAATGTCGTCTCTCAGTTGGAAACAGTATCCGAGCAGCTTCCCGAAGGTTTGGGCGATTGCTTGCAGCTCGGCCGACGCGCCGGCGGTGATGGCGCCGATTTCTGCGCAGGCGGACAGCAGGGTGGCTGTTTTCTTTTCCAGTACGGCGAAATAGCTTTCTTCGGTCAGGACGAATCGGTTCACATTTTCCAGTTGCTGGATCTCGCCTTCGGCCATGTGGAGGGTGGCCTTCGTCAGGATACCGACCACTTGCAGGTCGCCCAGTTGCGCCATGCGGAGCATGGAGTTGGCAAAGATGAAATCGCCTACCAGCACGGCAACGCGGTTGTCGTGGATGGCGTTCAGGGAGCGCTCGCCCCGGCGCTGTTTCGTTTCGTCGACCACGTCGTCGTGAATCAGGGATGCCGTATGCAACAGTTCGAGCTGGACGGCCACCTGGATGGCGGCCTCCGATACGCCGCCGCAGGCTTCGGCGGTCAGCAGCATCAGCAACGGACGGATGTGTTTGCCGCCGGAATGGTGGATGGTTTTTACCGCAGCGCGGACGGTATCTATTTCGCTTTGAAGCGTCAGCGAAAATTCCCTCTGGAAACGT
Source organism: Tannerella sp. (assembly GCA_031283915.1). GTDB lineage: Bacteria > Bacteroidota > Bacteroidia > Bacteroidales > Tannerellaceae > Tannerella. The sequence goes on along the minus strand of JAITAY010000067.1, from coordinate 3,566 downwards.
TCACAGGCTTCCGATACGGGACGTTCTATTTGTATTCTGTCAATCATCACTATCTTTCTTGAGTTAGACGATGCAAAAATAAGAAAAAGTGATGAGTAATACGGATTTTTCGTACTTTTACCCGAAAATTCTACGAAAAGTAACAGATATGAAATTACTCCTGATAGATGCATATGCATTGATATATCGCTCCTATTACGCTTTTATCCGGAACCCGCGCATTAATTCGAAAGGAATGAATACGTCGGCGATCTTCGGGTTTGTCAACTCACTGGAAGACGTGCTGAGGCGCGAAGACCCGACGCATGTGGCCGTGGGATTCGATCCGCCGGGGCCGACGTTCCGTCACGAGGCGTTCGAGGCTTATAAGTCGCAACGCGAAGAAACGCCGGAAGATATCCGGATCTCGACGCCTTATATCCGCGAAATCATACAGGCCTGCGGGATCCCGATCCTGGAGGTGATGCGCTACGAGGCCGACGACGTCATCGGCACGATTGCCCGGCAGGCCGGGGACGAGGGTTTCGAGGTGTATATGATGACGCCTGACAAGGATTACGGGCAGTTGGTTTCGGAACAGGTCTTCCAGTACCGCCCGAAGTTCGGCGGCGATTATGAAACGCTGGGTGTGAAGGAAGTGCTGTCGAAGTACGGACTCCAGTCGGTGGCGCAGATGACCGATTTGCTGGGGCTGATGGGGGATGCGTCGGATAACATTCCCGGCTGTCCGGGCGTCGGCGGGAAGACGGCGCAGAAACTGCTTGAGGAGTTTGATACCGTAGAAAATCTCCTGAGCCATACCGACCGCCTGAAGGGTAGCCTGAGAACCAAAATAGAAGAAAATGCCGAGCAAATCCGCTTTTCCAAGTTCCTGGCTACCATCGTGACGGACGTCCCCATCCGGTTCGACGCCGCTCTCTGCCTCCGCCGGGAGCCGGACAGGGTCCGGCTGATGGAACTGTACCGGGAGCTGGAATTTCGGGGGTTCATCCGGAAGATGGAAGAGCAGCAAACGAAGAAAACGGCGATTCTGCCCACCCAACTGTCTTTCTTCGACGATCCCCCGGCCGGGGAACGGGCGGAGGAAGGGGCTGCTTTCTCCGGCGAAACGCCGGAAAATGTCCCGTCTCCCTTTGCCGACATCCGCAGTACGCCTCATACGTATCACCTGACGGATACGGAGGCCAAACGGCTCGCACTGGGACGGATGCTCTCCGGACAGTCGTTTTTTGCTTTCGACACGGAAACCGACCGCCTCAATCCCCTGACGGCGCATCTGGTGGGTATTTCCTTTGCCGTCAGGGAAGGGGAAGCGTGGTATGTGCCCGTACCGGAAGACGCGGACGAGGCCATGCGGACGCTGGCGCCCCTGGCCGAGGCGCTTCGGAACCGGGAAATCCTCAAAATCGGGCAGAATATCAAGTTTGACATCCTCGTGCTGCGCAAATACGGGATTCACGTGGCCGGCCGGCTGTTCGACACCATGATTGCTCATTACCTCCTGAATCCGGAACTGAGGCACGGCATGGATTATCTGTCGGAAACATGCCTGCATTACCGTCCGGTGCCCATCGAGGCGCTGATTGGCGCCAAAGGAAAGAATCAATTGTCGATGCGTGCGGTGCCGGTGGAAAAAGTCTGTGAATATGCGGCGGAAGACGCGGACGTGACCCTGCGTCTGTGGCATTTTTTCAGTCCGAAACTGGTATCCGAAGGACTGGAGGCGCTGTTTCGGGACATCGAAATGCCGCTGATTTATGTGCTGGCGGGCATGGAAGCGGCCGGCGTGACGGTCGATCGGGAGGCGCTGCGGCAGATTTCGGAGGAACTGACCCGGGTGATCGGCGAACAGGAACAGGCGATTTACCAACTGGCCGGCGAAAAGTTTAACATCAATTCGACCCGGCAAGTGAGCGAAATCCTGTTCGAACGTCTCCGGATCGAAGAAAAGGTGAAGAAAACCAAGACCGGTAACTATAGCACCGGTGAAGAGGTGTTGGAAAAGCTCCGCCACCGGTACCCGATCGCGGGCAAACTGCTGGACTATCGCGGCATGAAGAAGCTGCTCGGCACCTATGTCGACGCGCTTCCGGAACTGATCAACCCGCAGACGGGCAAGATTCATACGTCGTTCAACCAGACCGTGACCTCGACCGGACGCCTGAGTTCCACGAATCCCAACCTGCAAAACATTCCCATCCGCGACGCCCTCGGACGCGAAATACGGAAAGCTTTTATCCCCGACCACGCGGATTGCGTCTTCTTCTCCGCCGATTATTCCCAGATCGAACTGCGCATCATGGCGCATCTGAGCAACGACGCCGGCATGATTGAAGCCTTCCGTAGCGGCGCCGACATCCACGCGGCCACGGCGGCCAAAATATACCGTGTTGCACCTGCGGAAGTCACCCCCGATATGCGCCGCAAAGCCAAAACAGCTAACTTCGGGATCATCTACGGTATTTCTACTTTCGGGCTGGCCGAACGGCTGAACATCCCCCGCGCCGAAGCGCGGGATTTAATCGACGGTTATTTCAATACCTATCCGGGTGTGAGGAAATACATGGACAAGAGTATCGCCCTGGCACGGGAAAAGGGTTATGTGGAGACGATCTTCAGGCGGAAACGTTTTCTACCCGACATCCAGTCCGGCAATGCCGTGGTGCGCGGCTATGCCGAACGCAATGCCATCAATGCGCCGATACAGGGTAGCGCCGCCGACATCATTAAAGTGGCCATGGTGCGCATCTTCAATCGTTTCGAAACGGAAGGCCTGCGGAGCCAAATGATCCTGCAAGTGCACGACGAACTGAACTTCAACGTCCGGAAAGATGAACTGGAAGCCGTCCGGCAAATCGTGATCGGGGAAATGGAAGGCGCTATTGAACTGCAAGTGCCCTTGATTGCCGACTACGGCATCGGTAAAAACTGGCTGGAGGCGCACGGATGAAATACCGCGGGCGCTTGTGTAAGATCGCGGCGGCAAGGGTGAGCGGGGTAATCATGCAGTTCCCCTTTCCAATTCATTATAGAAAGCTCAAAAAAAAGGAGAAAGTTCTTCTCCTTTCTCCTTTTCCGGTGTGCCGTGCATGGCAATTATACTGCACGCGGTATCATTCTATGCATAAAGAGGTAGTTAGTAGTCCCCCAATAAAAGCATACAGCCCACTCCAAATAACGGGATCAAAAAGCCCTTCCTTACACGAAAATAGAATGGATTGTATATAAGGTTTTGCAATGTTGCTACGCAGTAGAGGGCGGTTGGCAGAAAAGCGGCAGTTGGAGGGAAAGGCGTAAAAGTGAGGGTTTGAGCGGACAGCTTCGTCGTATCACAGAACTACCGACTACTATTCTACTAGCTACTATACTGCGCGCGGTATAGTTTTGTGCATAAAGAGGTAGTTATACTGCACGCGGTATTGTTTTATGCATAAAGAGGTGGTTAGTGGTTAGAAAAAAAAGTACAACAGCGCCTCCGCAGGGCTTTAGCCCAATCCCCCCACATTGCCGTCCGTTTTAACTCAATGTCATCAAGTTAAGATTTTGTTTCCGGCATCCCGCCAGGG
>JAITAY010000001.1 GCA_031283915.1 Tannerella sp. | reverse complement strand
TACACGACGCATACCCGTTTTCCCGTGATATACATTTTCCCGTCGAGTATCCGGAACAGAACAGGCTTTCCGTGTTTTTCGCAGAATGATGCCGTGTGCAGTCTAATTTTGGTGCGGTTGCCCTGGTTTTCTACCGATATATCGTCCCGGCGGGACGAAATGTCGGTAGCGCCGGATGAAATCCTGGGGCGTGAGGGACGTAAAAAGAGTCGGCATTGTCAGTAAAAGCGAGGATAGAGGTTTCCGGAGCGGGAACCTCCCCGTTTCGAGCGGGAACCATTTGGATGCGGTTGCCCTGCCCCGGAGGTGAACGGAGGAAAGATGAACGAATTTTTTTGTACTTTTGCGGCGCGAGGAAAAAGAACAAACATCATATATGACACCAGAAGAGATTAAAGAACAGGAAGAAGGCGAAGATATTTTGCCCGAAGAGCAGGAGAATGCGCCATCGGAAGAGCGTGATGAACAACTGTTGCCCCATTCGGGTTACAGAATCCCGGCGGGCGGCGCCGATGCGATTCACCACTTGTCGGGGATGTATCAGAACTGGTTCCTGGATTACGCTTCCTATGTTATCCTCGAACGGGCAGTGCCGCATATCAACGACGGACTGAAGCCGGTGCAGCGGCGCATTCTCCACTCCATGAAACGGCTCGACGACGGACGCTATAACAAGGTGGCCAATATCATCGGACATACCATGCAGTTTCATCCGCACGGCGACGCCTCCATCGGCGATGCACTGGTGCAGTTGGGACAGAAGGATTTGCTGATCGACTGCCAGGGCAATTGGGGCAATATCCTGACGGGTGACGTGGCGGCGGCGCCCCGGTACATCGAAGCGCGGCTGTCGAAATTTGCCCTCGAGACGCTCTTCAATCCCAAAACTACGCAGTGGAAACTCTCCTACGACGGTCGCAATCAGGAGCCGATCTGCCTGCCCGTCAAGTTTCCGCTCCTGCTGGCGCAGGGAGTGGAAGGCATTGCCGTGGGACTTTCGTCCAAAATCCTGCCGCATAACTTCAATGAATTACTCGACGCCTCCATCGCCTATTTGAAAGGCGAATCTTTCACGCTCTATCCCGACTTCCAGACGGGCGGCTATATCGACGTCTCGCGCTACAACGACGGCGAACGCGGCGGAGCGGTAAAGGTACGCGCCAAAATCGGCAAGCTGGACAACAGAACGCTTGTCATCAACGAAGTCCCCTATGGCCGGACGACTTCGACGCTGATTGATTCCATCCTGAAAGCCAATGACAAGGGGAAAATCAAGATTCGAAAAATCGACGACAATACCGCCAGAGATGCGGAGATTTTGATACACCTGGCGCCGGGCGTCTCGTCCGACAAGACCATCGACGCGCTCTACGCCTTTTCCGACTGCGAAATCAGCATCTCCCCGAATTGCTGCGTCATTGAAAACAACAAACCTTATTTCCTGAACGTAAGCACCGTCCTTCGTCATTCCACCGACCGGACGCTGGTCTTGCTGCGTACCGAACTCGAAATCAGGAAATCCGAACTGGAAGAAACGCTGTTTTACGCCTCGCTCGAACGTATTTTCATCGAAGAACGCATCTACAAGGACAAGGAATTTGAAAACGCCCGCAACATGGACGAAGCAGCCGAACATATCGAGCTTCGCCTCCAGCCCTTTGCGCCGCAACTGATCCGCGAGGTGACGCGCGACGACATCCTCCGGCTGATGGAAATCAAAATGGGACGCATCCTGAAATTCAATGCCGACAAAAGTGATGAAACCATCGCCCAGCTCAAGAAGGACATCGCACTGACCATCAGTCAACTGGCCGACATCGTCAACTACACCGTCGCCTGGTTTGCCATGCTAAAGGAAAAATACGGCGCCGATTATCCGCGTCACACGGAAATCCGCAGCTTCGATACGATTGAGGCCACAACCGTCGTCGAAGCCAATGAAAAGCTGTACATCAACCGCGAAGAAGGCTTCATCGGCACCGCGCTCAAGAAAGATGAATTTATCTGTAACTGTTCCGACATCGACGACCTGATTCTTTTCTATCGCGACGGCACGTACAAAGTCATCCGCGTAAGCGAAAAGATCTTTGTCGGGAAAAACGTGATTTATGTCAGCATCTTCAAGCGCAACGACAGCCGTACGATATACAATGTCATCTACCGCGACGGCCGGGCTGGCAGCAATTACATCAAGCGTTTTGCCGTCACAGGCGTTACGCGCGACAAGGAATATACCCTCACCAGAGGTACGGAAGGGTCGCGCGTCCTCTATTTCAGCGCCAATCCCAACGGCGAAGCCGAAACCGTGAAGGTCATCCTCAAGCCCAAACTGCGCCAGAAGACGCTTTCTTTTGAAAAGGATTTCAGCGAGATACTGATCAAAGGGCGTGCGTCGATGGGGAATATCCTGACCAAATCCGAAATACACAAGGTGACGCTGAAACAGAAAGGTATTTCCACGCTGGGCGGACGCATGGTCTGGTTCGACCGCGACGTGCTGCGGCTCAACTACGACGGGCGGGGCGAGGAACTCGGCGAGTTCCAGAGCGACGGCTTGATTCTGGTCATCCTCAAAAACGGCGATTTCTATACGACCGGTTTCGACCTGAGCAACCATTATGAAGATACGATATTACTCATCGAACGGTTCGACAGCCGGAAAATCTGGACGGCTGCGCTTTACGACGCCGAACAGAAGTACCCCTACCTGAAACGCTTTCCGCTGGAAGCGACCCACAAAAAGCAGAATTTTCTGGGTGAATATCCGGGGAATGTCTTATATTTGCTGACGGATGAGGCGTATCCGCGCATCGAAGTGGTATTCGGGGGAAATGACAGTTTCCGCACGCCGCTGGTGATCGACGCCGAAGCATTTATCGGCGTAAAGAGCTTCAAGGCAAAAGGGAAACGGATGACGACCTGCGAAGTAGCAACCGTCAACGAACTGGAACCGCTACGTTTTCTGCCGGAGAATCCCGCCGAAGGCGTGGAGAAAGCTGCGGAAGAAGAGGATGGATACGAAGATTCCGGACAAATGAATCTGTTCAATAATGAAATATGAAGAAAATAATCATACTTCTTGCGGGATTGGGGTGGCTGTCAGGTTCGCTGGCGGCTCAAACCGGCGAAGACGACGTGCCGTATTCCGTGAATGAAGGAACGATGATAGGTCTTGGCCGGTACAATCTTGCCAGTTCCTACGTTTCCCCCCCCGGCGAGGGGAATGTCAGTTACACGGGTATCGGTCTGCGCACCCTCAATGAGCGGATGAAACTGTTAAGCCCGCACCTCTCGCTACAGCAAATTCTCCACGTGGATTTATCCATGACGCAAAATTCGGGCGCCACGATCAGCGCCCTATCGGGTATCATTGACTATACTTACGGCTATCATTACCGGTTCAGTCCGGTAGAAAATCTGAAACTGCTTGCCGGGCCGTCTCTGCGCGGCATGTTTGGATTTATATACAACACGCAGTCGGCCAACAATTCGACGGCGATTAATGTGGATATTGACCTGAATCTGTCGGTTGCAGCGCTTTATACCTTTTACCTGCGCAATTATCCGCTCACGTTGCGTTATCAGGCAGACCTTGCTTCCGCCGGCGTCCTTTTCGCACCCGATTACGGACAGTCGTATTATGAAATATTCGGTTTGGGAAACATGGGAGGCGTGGTAAGATTCAGTTCATTTCATAACAAACTGGCGATGCGGAATTATTTGACGGTGGATATTCCCCTATGGAAATTTACCATCCGTACGGGTTATATGAACAACCTCTACAGCACGGATATAAGCGGGGTCAAGACGCACCATTTCTCACACAGTTTCGTGATTGGTCTGGTAAAGGAGTTCGTCTCCTTCAAAGGAAAAGATTTGAGGAAAAGGCGCAGGTATAAAAGTGCATATTATTGAAAGTATGAAAGTGAACAGAAGTAAGCCGGTCGTTTTTTCATGGCAGAAGAGAGAGTGGGGTAGGGGAGTGGCCTGCCTCCTGCTTGCCCTGTGTTTGTCTTTTGCAGGTTGCCAGAAGGAGAGTATTTACACGACAGACGCGCGTACGAATTTCGAGGCGCTGTGGAAAATAATGGACGAGCATTATTGTTTTTTTGAATACAAGGAAGTTGACTGGGATGAAATCTACCGGACATACAGCCTTCAGGTGTCGGACACGATGAATCAATACGAACTGTTTGATTTTCTCGGGAAAATGCTGGCCGAACTGAAAGACGGTCATACGAATCTCGTATCCTCCTTCAATCTGGCGCGTTACTGGGCGTGGTACGAAAACTATCCTTCGAACTTCAACTACGACATACAGAAGCATTATCTGGGAACGGACTACAATATCACGGGCGGACTGAAATATCGCCGCTTGCCGGACACGGATGTCGGCTACATGTATTACGGGAGTTTTTCGAGTTTGGTGACCGAGCGGGGACTGGACGAGGTCTTCAAGTATTTTTCAAATTGCAGGGGGGTGATTGTTGACGTGCGCGACAATGGCGGTGGTTCGCTGAGTTATTCCGACCGCCTGGCTTCGCGTTTTCTGGAAGAAAAAATCACCGCCGGCTACATCATCCACAAAACCGGCCCGGGACATAATGACTTTTCCGAACTGTATCCGATTGAGTTGAAGCCTTCCGACCGTTCACGGTGGTTGCGTCCGGTAGTGGTATTGACTAACCGGCACAGCTACAGTGCAACAAATGACTTTGTGAACAAGATGAGGCTCTTACCTCATGTCACCATCCTGGGCGACCGGACGGGTGGCGGCAGTGGTCTGCCCTTCAATTCGGAACTTCCCAATGGCTGGATTGTCCGTTTTTCGGCTTCGCCCATCCTCGACGTGAACAGGCAGCATACGGAAAATGGCATCGACCCGGACATCAAAGTCGATATGACGACCCAGGACATGGCACGCGGCAAAGACACCCTGATTGAAGAAGCCGTGCAATGGATTCAGTCCCAAAACCGGGAACAGACGCAGTAAAAATCAACGGCCGGTTTGGGTTACGTTGTTAATGGTTAATGATTAATGATTACTTCGGATTGCCATTCAAACAACAGGCGTATTCGGTGAACATTCGCCTGAATTTGCTCCGTATTCGCCTGAATATTCCCCGCATTCTTCGACCCCGAAGAGGTCGAATACGCTCTAAAATATGCCATTTGCTATAAATATGCGACCTCTTCGAGGTCTTACTCCAAATACTAAATGTTTATTGTTTCCTTATCCAAAACTCAGGTTTTTTACAATAAATAATAAAAAGTGTGCCATTCGGTTTCCCACGGGTCAGGAACTCTGAAACTATACCGCGCGCAGTATAAAAAAGGGGCTATCTGTGAAAATAGCCCCTTTCGTACTTTTGATTCTGCCGTTTCGCTCTTAGAGTATTCCGCTGTCGGTCAGGATTTGATTGACTTTGCGGGTTGCGTCGGCGGATGCCCTGAACGCATCCTTTTCCGCATCGGTCATCGGAAATTCCACGATTTTCTCCCAGCCGCCTTCACCCAACAGGACAGGTACGCCGATCACAAGGTCTTTTTGTCCGTACTCCCCTTCCACCGGCACGCCGCAAGGGAGGATACGCTTCTGATCCTTGATGATGGCTTCGGCCATGGTTGCGGAGGCAGCGCCCGGGGCATACCAGGCCGATGTGCCCAACAAGCCGGTCAGCGTCGCGCCGCCCACTTTGGTGGCCGCCGCCACTTCATCCAGCTTTTCTCCGGACAGGAGGGTGGTCACCGGGACGCCCTTGCAGGTGGCCAGCGATACCAAGGGTACCATGGTCGTATCGCCGTGGCCGCCGATGACCGTGGCTTCGATATCGTTCGGATTCGCATTCAACGCCTGGCTCAGGTAGTATTTGAACCGGGAGCTGTCCAGTGCGCCGCCCAGACCCAGCACCTTGTTGCGCGGTAATCCCGAAATCCTGGCCGTCAGGTAACACATCGGGTCCATCGGGTTACTGACAATGATCAGTGCGGCCTCCGGAGAATATTTCAACACATTCTCCACTACCGATTTCACGATGCCGGCGTTGACGCCGATCAATTCTTCGCGGGTCATTCCGGGTTTGCGGGGAAGTCCCGAAGTGATAACGACCACATCGGAACCGGCCGTTGCGGTATAATCGTTTGTTACGCCCTTTACTCTTGACTGAATGCCCAATAAAGCGGCCGTCTGCATAATATCAATCGCCTTGCCTTCCGACACGCCTTCCTTGATGTCGAGCAATACGATTTCCGATGCTACATTACGGGTAGCAAGCACGTCTGCACAGGTCGCTCCTACGTTTCCTGCGCCGATTACTGATACTTTTTTTGACATAACTCTTTGTATTTAAATGTATGTAATAAAGTTTTGAAACTTGTTTTATGACGCCTGCAAAGGTACGCAAGCATTTTTTAATATGAAACTGTTTCCGGACATAAATTCAATGATGCCACGATTCGAGGGTTCGTGCATTCATCCTTCCGTCTGCCGGCGAATGTCATCCAGCAGGGTCATTCGTTCCAGCGAAAAGGTACGGTCATGTGTCTGGAGATATTCCAGCAATGTCTGCGCCTTCCACAGCATGTCCTGCTGCTGCCGGCCGGAAAAGAGGCGGCTCTCCTCCACCAACGCCTTGACGGCAATATCCATGCGCGGTATGCCGCCGCGGTCGTCGCCTTCAAGCGAATGGAAAATAGCTTCCGGCGCCGCGGTCATCAGGAAGTCCCGGTCTAATTTCAGGGAACGGTATACCGTCTGAATCTGTTCGGGAATCTTCCGGGTCGCACCCGTTTCGCGCTGGCTGATCACTTGTGCAATGACTTTCCCCAGCTCCTCAATCTGTACCATAATGAAATCTCTTCGCAACATGTTTGCCGTATTTTGCGCAAAGGTATGAAAATTCAAAGATTCGCGGAGTCGCATTTTTGCGTATTTTTGCCGCATGAAAAAGTATTGTTTTGACGAAATGATTGAACGGCGGGGTACGGACTGCCTCAAATACGATTGCCTTGACCGGTATTTCGGGAAAAAGGACTTGATGCCTTTCTGGGTGGCAGACATGGATTTCCGTACGCCCGACTTTATTGTTGACGCACTGAAGGAACGTTGTGAACATCCCGTTTTCGGCTATACATTCCCCTCCGACGCCTACGGCGAAAGTATCCGCCGCTGGGTAGATGCGTTGTATGGCTGGGACATCCGAAGCGAATGGCTCAGTTTTATCCCCGGCGTGGTGAAGGGTATTGCACTGGCGCTGGAATGTTTCACCCGTCCGGGTGACGGGGTGATTATCCAGCCTCCCGTCTATCATCCGTTCCGTATCGTGCCGGAGTCGTTGCGTCGGCGGGTGGTATATAATCCGTTGCGCTTGAGGGATGGTGTCTACGAAATGGACTTCGAGCAGTTGGAGTCGGTCATTGACAGGGGTTGCAGGGCGCTGATCCTGTCCAGTCCGCACAATCCGGCCGGCATCGTCTGGAAAAAGGAGACGCTGCAAAAGTTGGCGGAGGTCTGCCGCCGGCGCCGTTTGCTTGTGATTGCCGACGAGATACACGCCGAAATGGTCTATCCTTCCTTCACGCATCACCCGTTTCCGACCGTATCGAGCGAGGCGGCGGATTGCAGCATCACTTTCATGGCGCCCAGCAAAACGTTTAACATTGCGGGAATCGTATCCTCTTACGCCATTGTCCCGGACGATGTGCTGCGAAGTACTTTTTATGCCTTTCTCAAGGCCGGCGAGTTTCATGAAGGAACGATCTTTTCCTACATTGCCGCGACGGCAGCCTATACGCACGGCGCGGAATGGCGTCGTCAGATGCTGGATTACGTAAGGGGGAACATGTCTCTGGTCGATACCTTTCTCGGAGAGTACCTCCCGCAGATCAAGCTCTATCCGCCCCAGGCCTCTTTCCTGGCCTGGCTGGACTGTCGCGAACTGGGTCTGTCCCAGCAGGAGCTTGTCCGGCTGATTGTAGACGAAGCCGGCCTTGCCTTCAACAACGGTACCACGTTCGGGAAGGAAGGAACCGGTTACGTGCGAATGAACGTCGGCTGTCCGCGTTCGCTGGTCGGGAAGGCGCTTTACGCCTTGAAACAGGCGGTAGAAAATCATAAAAGAAGAGAAAGAGTAGAATAGCAGTCTGTATTTTATGAAAATCGGTTCATTCTGCTGATTTTGTAATTCCGTCAATCGAGCGGCGACGCAATACTCCTTCCTGCAAAAGGAATAACCCTTTTACTCAAAAGGATTATACCTTTTGAGTAAAAGGGTTATTCCTTTTAAAAAAGAGGGTTATTCCTTTTGAATAAACGGGTCACCCGAGCTGCTTTTTATTTTTATCTCACCACCTTTTTTATACTGCGCGCGGTATA
>JAITAY010000371.1 GCA_031283915.1 Tannerella sp. | reverse complement strand
TAACTTGATGACATTGAGTTAAAACGGACGGCAATGTGGGGGGGATTGGGCTAAAGCCCTGCGGAGGCGCTGTTACACTTTTTTTTCTAACCACTAACCACCTCTTTATGCACAAAACTGTACCGCGCGCAGTATAAGTCGGGGGTATTTTTGAACTCCGCTTAACAACTTCAACGGATTTGAACCATGACCCAAATATGGACACTATCGAATTTTTAGTCGGTCAGTAGTGTAAAAAAATATTTCATGTTTTCGTAGCCTTTTGTCTGTGTTCATCAAACTGCATTTCTACAGCGACTATCCGGTTTTTATCCAGCTGTATACAAACATATACCCAATCGTAAGTCCGAGTCCGCAGATGACCGTCCGGATTTGGGCAGGAGTGTAGACAGGCCGTTCGTCCGCCTGTTTTCCGATTTTTCGGCGCGTCCAGTGGTACAGTTTATATCCCGCAAACCCGAACAGAGCGCCGGCCAGGGCGCCCGGAAGTATGTCGGAAATGAAATGCACTCCCATGTAAATCCGCGTATAAGCCATATAGACGCTCCAAAGGAGAATGGTCAGCGTGTAGGAGCGGCTGCGGAACAGCAGCAGCGTGAAAACGGCGAAACCGAAGGCGTTGGCTGCGTGACTGGATATAAAACCGTAACGTCCGCCACGGTAATCGCCGATGATCTGTACCAGCTGGCAAAAATCCGGATGGTGTGTTGGGCGGGGGCGTGCAAACAGGGGTTTGCAGATACCGGAGGCAAACTGATCGCTCAGGGTAATAACCAGTACAAGACAAATCAATACAAGCAGCGATTCTTTTCCGCTTTTCCGGTAGCAGATCGTGAAAAGAATCCAGAGGGCAACCGGAATCCATACGGCTTTGCCGGAATACAGCCAGATGAAGCTGTCCCAAAAAGGCGTATGACCTCCGTTGAGCCACAGGAACGCCTCGCGTTCACAGTCCAGCAGTTGTTCCGGCAGCATGAAATACTATATTTTTTCGATGTCTTTCTGATGAATCCATCCGACGCTACCGTCTTCCAGTTCGATTTCGTTCCACTCGCCCAGCGTGCTTTTAATAAACACTTTGACCCCTTCGTGCAGGACAAACAGATCCGTCCCGCTGGCATCGGGTGAACTTTTGATTGTGACCATCGGGGCAAAGACGATAGCGCCGGTGCGTTCGGTCAACGCCTTCCGCTCGTTCCACGCAAACAGATTGGCGCACACGACGATGATCAGCAGTATAGTTCCTGCGTAGAAACCGATTTTCCGCAGGCGCATCCATTTGGCAAAGAAGAAAAGCGTCAGGCAGCCCGCAAACAGGATGAATCCGATCACGCCGACGGTTGCCCACGTATCCACACTGAACAGGTTCTGCACCACCTGTACCCATTTGGTGATGAACAGATCGCCCAGCGGCTCGATTTTGTCGGTCATGCGCAGTCTGGCCATTTCCAGATTGAAACGGACATCCCTGTCACCCGGATTCATCAGCAGGGCACGTTCGTAATTCAGGATGGCCGAGGCTGTTTTTCCCGCTTTATAACAGGCATTGCCGAGGTTGTAATATACTGCGTACGAATCTCCGTAATTTTTCAAAACGCTTTCGTATAACTCAATCGCCTTCGCATAATTTTCCTGTGCGTAGGCCGTTTCCGCTTCTTTCAAAGCTTCCTGCGCTCGCAGGCCGTGAGCCATGCACGTGATTGCCAGAAACAGGAACAGTTTCTTTAACGTTTTCATAATCATTATTTTTTTATGGTATTCTCCATCTTGCCGATGGCGCTTACCGCCTGTTTAAACAAGTGATCCATGGCGTCCGGCGCCTGACTGGGTGCATAACGCGCAAATTCACAGGTATTCAGAATGTCCATAAATTCGTTGGACAACGCTTCTTCCACGCCGTATTTGAACAGTTCTGTCCCGACGTTGTCTTTGGTCAGATGCGAAAGCGGAATGTTCAGCTTGTCGCTCAGGTAACCCCATACCGCCCGGAGCGTTTCGTCGTAAAAAGATTCTTTCCTGTTTTCCTTCAACTGTTTTTCCGCCTTTTTCAAGCGCCGTACAGCCGTTTTGTTGGCTTTTTTCGTACGTACCAGTGCGATGTTCGCATTCTCTTTCATTTGCTTGCGATAAACGACAAAAAAGGCGATGAAAAGAAGGGTAACGGTTATGTATATAAGGATATAAGTCAGTGACCCGAAGAAAATTTCCCTGTTGGGAAGGAAATGTACTTTCCCGACCTTGATGTAGCGAATATCCTGTCCCAGCAGCCTGACATTTTCGCGGTTAGTGAAATTCGACATCACCGGGGCGGACTCATCTCCGGATGCGCCTTTTTCGACATGCAACGAATATGCATCCGAGCGAAGCGTTTTGTAGGTACCATCTTTGGGATCGAAGTACGAAAAGGTAACGGACGGAATCTCAAAGTCGCCGGCATAACGCGGTATGGCCATGTATTCAATGGTTTTTGTGCCACTCGTACCAGCCGTTGTCGTCTTGATTTTCGTGTCTACTTTGGGGTCATACACCTCGAAATCATTCGGGAAGGCAACTTCCGGATTTTTTGCAATCCGGATATTTCCGCTGCCGGAAAGATTCACCGTCACCGTCACGGCTTCGTTTACTTTCATGTTCGTGGTATTGACGGACGTTTTCATCGTGTAGTTTCCCACGGCGCCGTTGAACGAAGCCGGCTTGCCGGAGGGCAGCGGCTTGACGTCGATCGTCACTGCCGGCGAAGCCAGTTCTTTTTTCACGTCCTGGTAGGAATCGAAGAAATCGTCGAAAATACTGCGTATCCTCTTTTGCGTGCGCATCCGCACGAGCACATCGAATTTTCCGGATTCAATGGTGATTTTGCCCGAATGTTGCGGATAGAGAAAGGTCTGTTTCAGCACGGCCGTACGATAATTCCGTCCGTTATGGTTCTCCAGCGTCCATTGCGGATTCACCTCAATGTCCTGTGACAGGAAACCTTCAAATTCAGGAAATTTCAAACTTGGAACTCCAGCCACATCTACCAGCGAATAGATTTTGAAAGTCACCAGAAAACCTTCCTGTTCATAGACATTCCGGTTGGATACACTCATGCGGACAAAAAGATCTTCGCTTCCGATGCCGGTTGGCGAGGTAGCCGGCTGGCTGCCCCCTCCTCCCTGCTGACCGCCGGTATTTCCGGACGGGTCGGGAGGCAGGACTTTTATCACCAGTGCATTGGATGTATAATTGGCATTTTTGGCCTTGACCGTTGCCGGGGCAAGGTTGAACGTTCCTTCCTTTTTCGGCATCAGGATATAGGTAAATGTCTGTGTAACCGAACTGGTCTGTACACCGTTAACGAACTGGATGCTTCTTGAGACCGAGGAAGTAGGCCCCATCAACACATCGAAGTCGATAAGGTCCGGTATGCGAAGTTCCCTGCCGTCATCGACGTTGAGCGTGTAGGTCAGCCGGAACTGCTGCCCCATAACAACCGCCTCGGGAGCAGCTGCCTTGAAAGTCACCTCATCCGCTTTCAGATACGTCCCTGCGGCGAAGAACATCACTGCAAACAGGAAAATGATTGTCTGTCTCATATCGGTTCTCGTTTTATTTTTTTTACCACTGTTTGTCGGTTCTGCGACGTTCCTGCTGTTTCGCCTGCGCCTTCTTTACCTTTTCCTGCGTATCCTTTTCGTCCTGCAGGAAGGCATCGAGTATCTGCTGGGCATTGTCCTGACTCATCTGTTCATTGGGCTGGGGCTGTTCCTGCGTCTTTTCTTCCTGCTCCTGCTGCTGTTGCTGATCCTGTTGATCCTGGTTTTGTTGCTGCTCCTGTTGCTCCTGCTCCTGCTGATCCTGGTTCTGCTGCTGATCCTGATCCTGCTGTTGCTGATCGTCAAGCAACTTTTGTGCCAGCGCCAGGTTATATCGCGTTTCGTCGTCTTTCGGATTCAGCCGCAACGACTGCTTGTAGGCTTCGACGCTTTTCGCATATTCCTTGCTTTGCATATCGATGTTTCCCAGATTGTGGTAAACCTGTGCCAGACGGGTGGCGTTCGCTTCTCTGTTTTCGGATAGCAACCGCTCGCTCTGCCCGGTGACTAACTGGTACTGTTCGGCCGCTTCGGGATATTTCTGCTGACGGTACAGGGCGTTTCCCAAATCGTATGCCCCCTCGACAGAACGGGGGTTCACGTCTACACTTTTCCGGTAAGCAATCTCCGCCTCGGTGAATTTTTCGCTGCTGTATAATGTATTCCCTTCGTGGATATGCTTGCGTTCGGCTTTCTGGCCGAAAACCGTCCCGGCACACAAAAGGCCGGCGGTCATTCCGATGATTGTTTTAAGTCTCATGCTCATAGTTCCAATCAATTAAGAAAATAATTTTACCTTTTGGAAAATTCGATTCTTCCGTTCCATGACTAAAAATTCCAGTATCAGCAGCGCCAGTACAATCCACGCCAGCAGCTGGAACTGTTCGTCGTACTCTGAGTAAACCTTACTGTCCAGTTCGGACTTGTCCATTTTGTTGATTTCACTTTGCAGCGTCCGCAAAGCCGAATTGGTGTTGTCGGCGCGGACGTAGATGCCTTTCCCCGCGGCTGCAATTTCCTGGCACATCTGTTCGTTCAACTGTGTGACGACGACATTGCCGCCGACGTCCTTCATGAAATTACTGGTGCCACTTAGCGGTATGGGCGCACCCTGAGGCAGTCCGATACCTACCACATTCACCGTGATGTTCTTTTCTGCGGCCGATGCGGCAACCTTCACGGCGTCGTCTTCATGATTTTCCCCGTCCGTAATCAACAGTACCGTCTTCCCCGCTTTCTCGTCGGGCGTGAACGAGCGCATGGCCAGATTGATGGCTGCGCCAATCGCTGTTCCCTGCGACGAGACCATCGAGGGATTGATGGAGGAGAGGAACATTTTAGCCGAGATGTAGTCCGATGTAATCGGCAATTGCGTAAAGGCATCGCCGGCAAAAACAATCAGTCCGACTTTGTCGTCCGAGAAGCCGTCCGTCATTCGAGCCAGCATTTGTTTGGCTTTCTCCAGACGGTTGGGCTTGATGTCTTCCGCCATCATGGAATTGGAAACGTCCAGACAAACCATGATTTCCACGCCCTGTCGCTTGACTGTCTCAATTTTGGATCCGAACTGCGGCCCGGCAATCACAAAGACAAGCGTCGTCACGGCAACAAACAGCATCCCGAATTTCAACCTTTGACGTTTGGGCGAGGCTTCCGGCATCAGTTGGCGTACCAGTTCCGGGTCTCCGTATTTCCGGATGGCTTTCCTCCTGGAAATGCCCGTATAGATAAAAAACAGAATCAGTACGGGAAGTACCAGCAATAAATATAAAAATTCCGGATTTGCAAAACGAAACATAAGCTATCTTCTTTACGGTATCTTCTTAAACAGTGTATATCTCAATAACATCTCCAGCAGCAGGAGGGCAAAGACCAGCAGGGCGATATCCCTGTATTCTTCCTGCTTTTTGCTAAATTCCTGCACGCTGATTTTCGTCTTCTCCATCTGGTCGATTTCGGTGTAAATCGATTTCAGGCTGGCGTTGTCTGTCGCGCGGAAATACTGTCCGCCGGTTGTGGAAGCAATCTGTTTCAGCGTCGGTTCGTCAATATCCACCGGAACATTCTGGTATTTAATGCCGAAAGCCGTCTGGAAGGGATACGGCGCTTCACCCTTCGTCCCTACGCCGATAGTATAGACCCGGATGCCAAATGACCGGGCAATTTCCGCAGCCGTGACCGGAGCAATTTCGCCGCGGTTGTTGGATCCGTCGGTCAACAGGATGATGACCTTCGAGATGGCCTGGCTGTCCTTGATTCGACTGACGGCATTGGCCAACCCCAGGCCGATAGCCGTTCCGTCTTCAATCATACCGCTGTGAATGTCCTTGAACAGGTTCAGCAAAACGGCATGATCGGTCGTCAGGGGGCATTGCGTGAAACTCTCTCCAGAGAATACCACTAATCCGATATTATCGTTCGAGCGCCCGTTGATAAAGGAGGCTGCGACATTCTTGGAGGCCTCCAGACGGTTTGGCTTCAGGTCTTCGGCCAGCATACTGCTTGAAATATCCATCGCCAGCATGATGTCTATCCCTTCGGTGGTTGAATTTTGCCAGTTATCGGTCGACTGGGGTCTTGCCAGTACCACAATCAGAAAGGCAATGGCCGCCATTCGGAATACATACGGCACATGACGCAAATAGACCTTCCATGTGTTTGTTCTGGAGGGAACAAACGCCCGGGATGACGAGACTTGCAAGCTCGCCTGATTCTTGCGCATCTTCCAGATATACCACCCCATCAGCGGGATGAGCAATAACAGTAAATATAAGTAAGCCGGATTTGCAAATATCATTTTACGCCTCCTTTTGTCTGGTTATCATCACTTGGTTTATTTTCATATCTGTTTCTTCCGGTTCTGTGGCCGGCGGGGGCGTTTCCTTCGGTTTGGTTTGATCGACAAACAGGTACGCATTCGACATGCTCAAGTCGTTCTCGTCGGGTAGCGGATGCAGTTTGGCGAACTTCACAAAATCAGCCAACTGGAGAATCTGCCGCAGGGTATCGTATGCCGTCCGGTCATTATTTTTCTCCCGCAACGCATCCAAAATTTCGTGCGACGTCATTTCCATCGCATTGAACGTGTAAAGCCTGAACAGGTAATGACGCAACGCATCCGTAATTTGCGTGTGATATTCCTTGTGCCGCCCTTGCTGCCATAGTTTTTTACGTTTGATCCTGTCCAGTTCCTGAATCGTTTCATCGTGGGGAGGAAGCTGCGATTTCTCTCCCTTGAACGGTACCAGCGAACGGTTACTGCGGAGGCGTTTCACGACGTACCAAATCAGAAACAGGATAACCAGTGCAATCACGATGCCGAAAATCAGCGGATAGTAGTCTGCCAGCACGAACGGCGGTTTCCAAACGTCCTTGATGTCGAAAAATTCCTCCGGATGGTCTGTATCAACCGGCAACGTCGAGACTTTCAGGGCTACCTGATTGGAGTAGACCGTATCCGCTTCGTTAATCACCCTGAACGGCGGCAACAGGTACAGCATCGAATCAAAGGAAGTTATCAGAATATCCTGTTTGATGGTCAGTTTGTGGTTTATTATAGCCGAATCAGGTTGCGAAAGCGAGAGGATTTCCACGCCGGGCATCAGGTTGTCAGCCGGAAGCGGCCAATAGACTTGTCTGCCCGTATCCGTTGTGATTGTCAGATGCAACGTTGTTTGCTCTCCGATCAGGATAGCGGCCGTGTCCAGTCTGACCTCAAACAGCGTCTGGGCATACGTTTTCATGCCCGGCAGCAAAGCGGAAAGTCCTATATACATTAATAATCTATGCTTTTTGAATTTCATAGCTTATTCAGTTTCGTTTGTCAAAGAGCGTAATCAGCGATTTCACATAGTCGTCTTCCGTACGGATGGAAACCGAATCTACCCGGCATTTGCTGAAGGAGTTGTTCATTTCCTCCTGCCGCTGTATCCACCAGTTCCGGTAAGTTTCGCGTACGCGTCGCGACGAACTGTCGACCCATCGCTCGACGCCCGTTTCGGCGTCCCTGACTTTGATTAGCCCGACCTTGGGCAACTCCGTCTCGCGACGGTCGTAGAGCTGGATGGCGACGACGTCGTGTTTGCGGTTGGCGATGGTTAGCGCATCCGTGTAGTTGTGCTTGTCGATAAAGTCGGATATCAGAAAAGCCGTACTCCGCTTTTTAATGGCATTCGTAAGGTAGCGCAACGCCTGGCTGATGTCCGTTTTCCTGTTGTCCGGCTGAAAATCGATCAACTCGCGAATCACGTACAGTATATGGCGTTTCCCTTTCTGCGGCGGGATAAACTTTTCGATCTTGTCCGAGAAAAAGATCACGCCGATTTTGTCGTTGTTTTGAATGGCGGAATAAGCCAGCGTGGCGGCTATTTCGGTGACAATGTCCTTCTTCATCCGGGCGACGGAGCCGAAATCTTTGCTGCCGGAAACGTCAATCATCAGCATGACGGTCAATTCCCGTTCCTCTTCAAAGACTTTCACATAGGGACGGACATAGCGCGCCGTCACGTTCCAGTCGATGTCGCGGACGTCATCTCCAAACTGGTATTCGCGTACTTCGCTGAAGGCCATACCTCTCCCTTTGAATGCAGTGTGATACTGACCGGCAAAAATGTTACGCGACAATCCCCGTGTCTTGATTTCAATCTGCCTGACTTTTTTCAACAGTTCACTTGTTTCCATTCTTCAAATTCTTGAATCTTGAATTTAAGGAACTTCGATCTTATTCAATATTTCGCTGACAATTTCCTCGGAGGTCAGGTTGTTGGCTTCGGCTTCGTAACTCAACCCGATGCGGTGACGCATGACGTCGTGACAGACGGCGCGTACATCTTCGGGAATCACGTAACCGCGGCGTTTGATGAATGCGTATGCACGGGCTGCGACCGCCAGGTTGATGGAGGCGCGGGGCGAAGCGGCATAGGCAATCATGTTGTTCAAGCTGGGCAGGTTGTGTTCGGCCGGGAAACGGGTGGCAAAAACAATGTCTACGATGTAACGCTCTATCTTTTCATCCAGATAGACTTCACGCACTATCTCGCGTGCCTTCAATATCTGTTGAGTATCCAGCACAGCCTTGGGCTGAATGATTTTGCCGGATATATTCTGCCGGATGACCTGTTTTTCTTCTTCCTTGTTGGGATAATTAATAACTACTTTCAGCATGAAACGGTCGACCTGCGCTTCGGGCAGGGGGTAGGTGCCCTCCTGCTCGATCGGATTCTGAGTGGCCATGACCAGGAACGGTTCCGGCAGTTTATAGGTCGATTCGCCGATAGTCACCTGATGCTCCTGCATGGCTTCGAGCAGGGCGCTCTGTACTTTGGCCGGCGCCCGGTTGATTTCATCCGCCAGTACGAAATTAGCGAACACAGGTCCCTGTTTCACCAGGAATTCTTCGCTTTTCTGGCTGTAAATCATGGTGCCGATGACGTCCGCCGGCAACAGGTCAGGCGTGAACTGGATCCGGCGGTACCGAGCTTCGATCAGTGACGCCAACGTTTTTATCGCCAGCGTCTTGGCCAGTCCCGGGACTCCTTCCAGCAGAATGTGGCCGTCGGAAAGCAATCCAATCAATAATGACTCAATTAAATGTTTTTGACCCACAATCACCTGGTTCATTCCCATGGTAATCGTGTTTACGAACGAGCTGTTCTGTTCTATTCGTTCATTCAATTCTCGAATATCTACCGTTTGGTTCATAATACAATCAATGAAATATGTAATTACTTTTAGTTTCTCCTTGTTCTCTCGTTTTTTTGAGCTACAAAAATAGAAATGTTAAATTGGTCTGCCTCCATTTTCCCAGTTAAATATTACTAACTCCGCATGTAACAAGCCCAACGTTGCCGGAAGGGTTGGGTACAAAGTGCCGGGAGGATGGCGACTGCGACATTCCTTCTCCGTCAGTTATACTTCACGCGGCACAATTTTGTGCATTGAAGAGAATCGACAAAAAGCCCCGTGAGAGGGGGCGATACTTTAATATTTCCCGGAGATAGCGTTTTTTCTTTCCCTGCCCGATATTTCGTCCTTCACGGGGCTTTCATACGTTCTATTTTTTCTTTCCATCCCTTAAATCAATGAATTTGAGGGTTGAAGATTTTTTTTCGGGGGTTACTCAAATAAAGCAGGAAAAAAATCGGACGTAATGTTTTTTTTCATATATTTGCAGGGTGGTAATATTCGGACAGCCCCCATGCAGATGGGGTTTGTTCGTCCAGAGTAGAAACAATTTATTTGAATAAAAAAAATGAATATCGGATATAATATTTATCCGCATGGACACAAACAGGAAGAACCCGTCAGGATTCAACTATCGGTAGCAGCAGATACCCGACCAGCCATTCGACCCGGTACAGGCTTGGACAAAAGACGGGATGACTGCCTACCCATAGAAAATTACTGCGGGATGGATTCTGGGAACATTATGAGATATTCATAAAACAAAAATTGGTGGTATGTTCGATCTTCTTAAAAATAATTTTGCAGTGAGCCGCTTTGTGGCAGACTTTGGCGCGATTTATGCCAAGTTGTTGGACAATTTCCTGTTTACCGGCAATTTCACGGCGATCCATCGCGGCAACACGAAACACGACCGCTCGAGCTGCATCCTTGTGGGCGAGAGCAGGGTGATAGGAAAAGTCATCTATTCCACGCTGTACGAAAAACGGCTGGTCGACCTCCTGACGGCAATCCGGGAAAGAGACGAAACGATTCGGATGGAAACAGGGAATTACAAACCGTACATGATAACAAAAAAACATTATTCATAAATATTATCGTCATGAAAATCAAGTATTATTTAGTAGAAAATTTGATGACAGCCGACCCGGACGATTACCGGGCGCAGATAACCGGTTACGAGAGCGTCACCGAAAAGGAAATCATCGAGTACATCACGCGCAAAGGGTCGAGTATCACGCCGGCAGCCGCCAAAGCCAACTACGAGGAAATCATCGGGGCGCACGAATATTTCCTGCAACAGGGATACGGCATCAATACCGAATTCATCAACGTGCGTCCGTCCGTGCAGGGCGTGTTCCGCAACCGGGACGACAGGTTCGACCCGGCGCGCCACAAAATCAGGTTTCGGGTAAGCCTTGGCAAACGCTACAACCGTACCTCCGACGAGGTGAAAACCGAAAAAACGGAACCGGTCAGCAACGCTCCCCTGCCACAGTCGTTCGAGGATATTACCTCGGCCACTTTCAATGAGGCCATCACCCCGGGCGGTACGGCGACCCTGTCCGGAGTGCGGCTTAAATTCCATCAGGACGACCCGAAGCAGGGCATCTTCCTGGTTGCTGCGGACAAGACGGAGGTGAGGGTAGAACGGATTCTCAGTCACCACGCCGCACAAGTGGTCTTTCTCGTTCCCGCCGACCTGCCGGCAGACGGATACACGCTCGAAGTCCGCATGTTGCCCAAGGGAAACAAAGAAATCAAAAGAGGCATATTGGCGGATAAATTGACAGTGAACAGTTAGCAATAACCGGACGGGGCGGTGGACTGCAGTCCGCTACACCGGTGGACTACAGTCCACCGGTCTGGGAAGTAGCAGTCCACCGGTTTGGGAAGTTGGTTGTAAAGGCAGAACCGGACTGAAAAGCCCTGACGGAACAGGAGAAATCTAAAATAGAAACTGTTTTATGGACAAATGAAGCAGGGATGAAATGGGGAATTTTATTAAAATAAATGATGGAACTAATCGCAAACACCGGTATTCAATTCCATACTACTCCACTGGAAATCAGTTTGAACAATAACTTCAGAATGTATTTTCACGAATGGTATGATGTAGAAGATAATCAACTGAAATTGGAAATTGCTCACTACTTTCCGAATGAACAAGTGTGGGTGAAGAAGTATGACTTGGCTACACTCGGCTATGTGAATAACGATAACGGAATAGTGGCTGAAAGTTGGGAGGCAATCAGCAAAGATTTTTTCAAGGAAGGATATAATGTGATCCCAATTGAGACCGAACATCCCCAAAATTCGGGTTGTTTTCAGGAATCAATAAACAGCATTAAATGGAATAGATTTGAAAACAAATGGATACCCTTGCCGTTTTTCCTGCTCAACGGATTTGGTCCGACAAACTGGTGCCGGTTCCAACTGCTGCCAGTCGAGGCAAACCGGCAAGTAAGAAAATACAATCTACTTGTGGCTTTTGACACAAGAAGCGCTATCGAAAACGAGGATTTTGAAAATGAAGATTTGAATGAAGCGCCTGTATTTATAAATGCTTACGAAGGCGCAAAAGAGTATGCCTTGTGTAATAAAGAATTTAGTTTGGTTGATTATTGCTCGCAGGCATTTCGGTGCGGATGGGTGGATAGATATATATTGAAACTATTTCACGGAAAGAAAGTGAACAATATTGACGATTTACATGGCATACCCCCCAAATTGAACTATCTTGCGCAGTATATTTTTATAGTAAGGTATATTCAGCA
Source organism: Tannerella sp. (assembly GCA_031283915.1). Lineage (GTDB taxonomy): Bacteria > Bacteroidota > Bacteroidia > Bacteroidales > Tannerellaceae > Tannerella. The sequence goes on along the minus strand of JAITAY010000371.1, from coordinate 1,953 downwards.
ACTCCATATTTTGCCGACAATCACATTGTATTCCAATCGTAATGTGCCATACGGCAAGGTTGATTTGGTGGTAGATATTGGCAGTTCACGTACTTGTGCCGTGCTTTTTGATGATAGCGATTTCACTAAAACAAGCTCGTTGGAAGATTACAGTAGCGTGATAGAGAAAGCAGGCAACGCAATTTATATCTGTTTTTTCACATTGGAAACAGCCGGAAAGAAGGGTCGGCAAACCCCGAATGCCCCTCCTTTTAACGACCGAGGCTCACAGATGGAGCAGAAATACGATCGGTATAAATGGAATTGGATCTGGTGAATAACGAAGTGCGAAACATAAAAAATGGACGATAACTATTTTGTAACATAAAAACATTGACCTCATGAATCAGTTAAAAAAAATATTTGCATTACCCGGTGGTATGCTTACGGTGTTAGTAGCGATCCTATTTGGCTACGTGTGTTTTCTTGGCACAAACTTTTTCACGCTGGGTAATATTCAGCAGAGTATTACCCAGTCGGTAATTATTGCTGTGTTGTTGGGTGGAACAGCTCTTGGCGCCATACTGTTCAAACGCACAAAACACCATTTCAAAATCTGCCTTGTCTGCGAGTGGATTTTGTTGGGAATATTCACGGTGTTTGCCTTTATCTTTGCCTGTTTTCCTTTCCCGCATTTTTTTGTAGTGTCGAGCCAGAAAGCGGAAATTCAAAACAAATTAGCGGCGAGCATCACGCAAGCCGAAAATATGTTTGCCGGGTATGAACGCTATGCCGAGAATCGGGAGCATCTTTACAAAAGCAAACTGCAAAGCGTTGTTGACTCCAAAAACATCACTCTGATGGAATATACCGACTACGGCTTTGAGTACAATGGCGTTTCTGACGAAAAACAGATTCAAAACAAAATGTTTACCGTTCATGTCGATTTATTCCCTTCTAACTACACGGTGATGAAACAGGTGGAGACTGCCTGGTTGGCCGATGCGCGGAATATTGTTGAAAATTGGAAGCCTATAGGCATTGTGGGTGTAGTGAACGAAGTAGAGCAAAATTCAAAAAAGTGGTTGAGCGAATTGATTGAACTTTCCACCGTTCGGGAACGGGGTGAGCAAGCCAAAGATTTTACTTATAATTTGTCGTTTGACGATGTAAAAAATCACTTTACAATGCTTGGAAATCCAACACTGCTTTCTGTCATTGGGGCTGTGATGGCGTATGTGCTTATGCTGCTGTCGTGGTTTGTAACAAAAAGGAATAGTTACAAAGAAGCTCCTTATGAAATAGTATTAAATAATATTACAGACTCAAATAACAAAAAAGATGATCAACTTAAAGAAAATGGATAGAGCAACTATTTTAAATAACGTCGGCAAGTATACTGCCAACGAATTGTTTGATGCAATCCGCAAAAGAACAGTTACTCTCGCCGAGTTAGAAACGACCGGCGAGTTAGATTCAAAGAAACGCGAGGAAATAGAGAAACTTGTGGAAAAACAGAGAGTTTTAAATAACGTGGACCATTTAACTGCCAGCGAATTATTTGATGCAATCCGCAAAGGAACAGTTACGCTCGCCGAGTTAGAAACGACCGGCAACTTAGATTCAAAGAAACGCAAGGAAATAGAGAAACTTGAGGAAAAACAGGGCGTCTTGAATTATGTGGGCTATTTAACTGCCAACGAATTGTTTGATGCAATCTGTAAAGGAACAGTTACGCTCGCCGAGTTAGAAATGACCGGCAAGTTAGATTCAAAGAAACACGAGGAAATAGAGAAACTTGTGGAAAAACAGAGAGTTTTAAATAACGTGGACCATTTAACTGCCAGCGTATTATTTGATGCAATCCGCAAAGGAACGGTTACTCTTGCCGAGTTAGAAACGACCGGCAATTTAGATTCAAAGAAGCGCAAGGAAATAGAAAACTTGATCCAGTGTGATAGCGATGATAAAGCT
>JAITAY010000342.1 GCA_031283915.1 Tannerella sp. | reverse complement strand
GTAGATAGAATAGTAGTCGGTAGTTTTGTGATACGACGAAGCTGTCCGCTCAAACCCTCACGTTTACGCCTTTCCCTCCAACGGCCGCTTTTCTGCCAACCGCCCTCTACTAACTACTAGCTACTATCTACTAACTACCCCTTTATGCCCAGAACTATCCCGCGCGCAGTATAAATCTTTTATGGCTGGCAAACAGTTCTGTTCCTGAACTACCAAACGCCCCCATTTTTTATAGAGCCGAAAAAGAAGCTGTCTGACAAGCTTATGTTTGTATCTTTTTCTGAAAAAAGGAATCCGGCGCAGAAAACTTTACTACCTTTACCCGAAAATTTCAAAATACAATGGAGATAAACGGATATGAGACAAAGGCACACGCTGTGCCGACGAAGCGTTATTGTCAGATGCTGGACTTGAAAAAGGATCCGAAACTGATTGAAGAGTATGTCCGGCGCCATAGCGAAAAGGAAGCCTGGCCGGAAATACGGGCGGGGATTCGTAGCGTGGGGATTCTGGAAATGGAGATTTATTTGCTGGGTAACCGCCTGTTTATGATCGTCGAAACGCCGCCGGATTTCGATTGGGAGGAAGCGTTTGCACGTTTGGCCACGCTTCCCCGTCAACAGGAATGGGAAGATTACATGTCTATTTTCCAGGAGGTGCAACCCCATGCGACTTCGGCTGAGAAATGGAAACAAATGCAGCGGATATTCAGATTGTATGAATAATTTGTAATTTTGCCCGCCCAAACAGATAAGGAATGATTGAACGGATTTACATTCTTGAAAGCGTAGACCTGGTTGCATTTTACGGTGTGAACAATGCGCACATGCAATTGATTAAGACCCTCTTTCCCAAGCTGCGCATCGTGGCGCGCGGAAATGTGATGAAAATCATCGGCGAAGAAGAAGAGCTGGATGTCTTTATCAAGAAAATCAGGGAAATCGAAGAGTACTGCGAAGAATACAATGCGCTGACGGAAGACGTGATTTTGGACATTGCCAAGGGGCGGAACGTGGCTGTCAGCAAGCAGGATAACCTGATTATTCACGGTGTGAGCGGACGCGCCATCGTCGCCCGTACGGAGAATCAACAACGTCTGGTAAAGAGTTTTGAAGAAAACGACTTGGTGTTTACCATCGGTCCGGCAGGCTCGGGAAAAACGTTTGTTGCCATCGCGCTTGCCGTAAGGGCTTTGAAAAACAAGCAGGTGCGTAAAATCATTCTTAGCCGTCCGGCCGTGGAAGCCGGCGAGAAGCTGGGTTTCCTGCCCGGCGAGATGAAGGACAAACTGGATCCTTACCTGCAACCGCTGTACGATGCCTTGCAGGAGATGATTCCGGCGGTGAAACTGAAGGAATACATGGAGAATAACGTCATCCAAATCGCGCCGCTGGCCTATATGCGCGGACGCACGCTCAACGATGCCGTGATTATCCTTGACGAAGCTCAAAACACGACTTCCCAGCAGATTAAAATGTTTCTCACACGTTTGGGGCTTTGCGCCAAAATGATTGTCACGGGCGACATCACGCAAATCGACCTGCCCCCGACGGCCACCTCCGGATTAGTACAGGCCATGCAGGTATTGAGGGACGTGCCGGGCATCGGGAAAGTGGCGTTTACGAAAAACGACATTGTTCGCCACAAACTGGTTCAGCGCATCGTGGAGGCGTATGAAAATACCAAAACGGAAGCAGGCTCATCAGGTAACAGAGAAAAAAACAAAATAATCAGTGAAAATGAAAAAGGCATTAGTAAGGACGGAATATGAATTTCCGGGGCAAGCGGGTGTATATCACGGGAAAGTGCGTGATGTATATAACATCCGCAACGAAACGCTGGTCATGGTGGCAACCGACCGAATTTCGGCATTTGACGTCGTGCTGCCCGAAGGCATCCCCTACAAGGGGCAGATGCTAAATCAACTGGCTGCCAAATTTCTGGATGCGACGGCCGACCTCTGTCCGAACTGGAAACGGGCGGTACCCGATCCGATGGTGACGGTCGGCGTGCGGTGCGAAGGTTTTCCGGTCGAGATGATCGTACGCGCATACCTTTGCGGAAGCGCCTGGCGGGCGTACAGAAACGGTGTACGCACAATCTGCGGGGTGAAGCTTCCGGACGGCATGAGGGAAAACCGGAAGTTCCCCGAACCGATCATCACCCCGACGACGAAAGCCGCTCGGGGCGCTCATGACGAGGATATTTCCAGGGAAGACATTTTGAAAAAAGGTCTGGTTTCGGAAGCGGATTATGCCGTGATAGAGAAGTACACGCTGGATTTGTTCAGACGCGGGACGGAAATCGCTGCCGGCCGCGGACTGATTCTGGTCGATACGAAATACGAATTTGGCCATCGCGACGGGAAAATCTACCTGATTGACGAGATTCACACGCCCGATTCGTCGCGTTACTTTTACCGTGAAGGGTATGAGGAACGTTTGGCCAGGGGCGAACCGCAAAAACAACTGTCCAAGGAATTTGTGCGCGAATGGCTGATGGAAAACGGATTCAGGGGAGAAGCCGGTCAGACGGCGCCGGCGATGACGCCGGAAATCGTAGCAAGCATCAGCAACCGCTACATTGAACTCTTCGAGCAGATCACCGGCGAAGCGTTCGTAAAAGCCGATACCGACGGCCTCCTCTCGCGCATTGAAAACAATGTGACTGCTTACCTTACATCGGATAAACTGTGCGGCTTATGAAGAAAAAATACGGTTTGATCGGCTATCCACTGGAGCATTCTTTTTCAAAAGATTTCTTCAACCGGAAATTCATGTCGGAAAATATTGATGCGGAGTACCTCAATTTTCAGATAAACAACGTCAGGGAACTGGGAAACATCCTGCGTGAAAACCCGTCGCTTTGCGGTTTAAACGTCACGCTGCCATACAAAAAGCAAGTCATTGCACTGCTGGACGAGCTGGACGAAGATGCCCGCAGGATCGGAGCGGTCAATGTCATCAAGTTTGTCAAGGGACGCTTTGGCCGGCGGAAACTCAAAGGCTATAACTCGGATATCATCGGCTTCAAGCAATCCATCACGGCGCTGCTGGATGAATCGCATCGCAACGCCTTGATCCTGGGGACAGGCGGGGCGTCGAGAGCCGTATTCCACGGATTGAAGCAACTGGGCATTCATCCCGTATTTGTTTCGCGTACGAAAAAAGAATTTTGTATCGCTTACGAGGAATTGACGCCCCGGATCATGGAGCAGTACACGGTGATTGTCAATACCACGCCGGTGGGGATGTATCCGAACGTGGAGCAATGTCTCGATATTCCCTACGATTTGCTGACGCCCGGCCATTTGCTGTACGACCTGCTTTACAATCCGGACGAAACGGCTTTTCTCAGGGAAGGGAAAAATAGGGGTTGCACCGTGAAGAATGGGTTGGAAATGCTTCTTTTGCAGGCGTATGAATCCTGGAGAATCTGGAACATGTAAATGCAAGCACGCAAAACGCATCCTGCCTGTCCTCCCAAAATTGAAAGTAAAATGAATACCTGTTCATCCCTTAAATATCTGGTTGTCGGAACCGGAGGCGTTGGCGGAGCGCTTGGGGGCTTTCTGGCGCTTGCCGGATGCGAGGTTACGTGTATTGCGCGGGGCGGACATCTGCAGGCGATCCGCGAGAAGGGTTTACGGCTGAAGTCCACGCTGAAGGGGATGCCATCCATCGCCCTGAAAGCCTGTACGGCGGAAGCTTATCATGACAGGGCGGACGTGATCTTTGTCTGTGTCAAAGGCTATTCCATTGATTCCGTAGCGGAACTCGTCCGGAAGGCTGCGCACCGGGATACACTGGTGATTCCGCTCCTGAACGTCTACGGCACCGGCGAGCGGATACAGCAGCGAGTGGAAGGCGTGAACGTGCTGGACGGGTGTATTTATATCGTGAGCTACCTCTCTGCGCCCGGCGAGATTACCCAGATGGGCAAGATTTTCCGCGTGGTATACGGCGCACGAAAAGGGCAGTACCTTGCTCAGGAAACGCTCGAAGCCGTCCGCGACGACTTGACCCGCGCCGGCATCCGGGCGGTTGTGTCGGACGATATCGACCGTGAAACGTTTATCAAATGGACTTACATCTCCTCCATGGCCTGTACGGGCGCCTACTTTGACGTCCCGGTAGGGGCGATTCAACAGCCCGGCCGCGAGCGGGATCTGTTTATCGGATTGACCCGTGAAAACGCGGAAATCGGCCGGCAGCGCGGGATTGCCGTACCGGAAGATTTGCTCGAATCGCATCTTCGGATACTGGATCACCTGGAACCGGAAAGTACGGCCTCGCTGCAAAAGGATTTGGCCAAAGGTCATGCGTCGGAAATCGACGGCCTGTTGTTCCAGATGATACGGATGGCGGAGGAAACCGGGGTCGATATCCCGTTTTACAGGCAGGTCGCGGCGAAATTCCGTCCGCAGTCATGCTATACTGCACGCGGTATAGTTTAGTGCAAAAACAGGTAGTTAGTAGCTAGTAGTTAGTAGAATAGTAGTCGGTAATTCTGTGATACGACGAAGCTGTCCGCTCAAACCCCCACGTTTACGCCTTTCCCTCCAACTGCCGCTTTTCTGCCAACCGCTCTCTACTAACTACTAGCTACTAACTACCCCTTTATGCACAAAACTCTACCGCGCGCAGTATGAAAACACTTGTCCAAAGCCCGGACGACCCCTTATTTCCGGCCTTTCTTGCACTCTGCGAGTCGTCCTTTCCGCTTGCCGAACGCCGCTTGCCGGAAGACCAACGCCTCCTGTTTGACAAAGATACATATACGCTGGAAGCCTGGGTAGAGGGTGATTTGCCGGCCGGGTTTCTGGGCTGGTGGGATTGCGGCGATTTGCGTTTTGCCGAACATTTTGTCATTCACCCTTCTTGCCGCTCCAGGGGATACGGGAGTCGTTTCCTGTCGGAATGGATGCGTGGAAGCGACCTGCCGGTCTTACTGGAAATCGAACCGGTGAAGGATGAAACCACCCGCCGCAGACAGCGCTTTTATCACCGGCTGGGCTTTAAGGATAACGAAATGACCTATTACCAGCCGCCTTACCACAGGGAAATGCAAGCCGTGCATCTGTGGCTGATGTCCTGGCCACAGCCCCTCACTCAGCGCTCTTACGAAAAATTCAGACAGCTACAGCTAACGGAAATCATGCCGCCTTTCCATTGACTGACGCAGAGGGCGCGTCACGTTGTTCATACGAACGGAAATCCGAAATTCCGGTAACTTCAAGACAGGTCTTGGAAAACTTCTACTCCTTTCCGTCCTAACGCCGCTTTCCTGCCAACCGCCCCCTCCTGTGTAACAACATGGCAAAAACCTTATATGTACTGCACGCGGTATAGTTTTGTGCATAAAGGGATAGTTCGTAGATAGTAGCTAGTAATGCGAATTAAGGGTAGCATTAAAAAACCAGGAAAATAAAAGGGGCAGCAATCCGTCCAAAGAGAAAGGTCAGCAGTCCTTTGGACGACCTGACTTTCGCGGCTCTCTGTATGTCAGTTTTCTCAATCAGCCAGTTCAACAGGGATTCAACAGGCTGTCTGACAGAAGAAACGGAAGCGGAATAGAGGTCTGCCCAGGC
>JAITAY010000302.1 GCA_031283915.1 Tannerella sp. | reverse complement strand
GGCGAACCCTTTGCATTATACAATATGCAGGGACAGCTCGTTTACCAGGGTAAGGCCGTCGGCACGGAAACGCTTATCACCCTCTACAGTCGAGGCGTGTATGTTGTCGTCACAGACAGGCAAGTGGTGAAAGCGGTGTATTGATACGGTAAAACAGCGCAAGAATAAAAACTGAGCTGAGAGGCTGCTCCGGAAATCGGAGCAGCCTCTCTCTATTGTTTTTCTCCTGTTGCGCCAAAACAGGCTATCGAAGGCGTATCCGGCTGGACGGTAACACAGGCAACGGCCAATACCGAAACGGCGTTAGTGACAGGGGTTGGCTGCGATAACCGGAGATATAACGGCTCTTTTTAACACCGTCATCCATGCTCGTTTCTCTGTTTGGAAGAATATCATAGCCTTTTCCCGCTGTCGGCTGCTTCGGGTATCTCAAACAGCAAAGGGCCTTTGGGTGATTTTTACCGCCGCATACGCTCCTTTGCCGGCGCCCCCAAAGCCCTTGTAGCGGTCGCCCGCAAACCGGCAGTCATTTATTACCGGATGATGACCACCAAACAGGCTTTTCATCCGGAGGCGTTGGTGCAAAGTCAGAAGAAGTATAAACAGCATAAAATCAAACAACAGGAAAGAAAACTGAAAAAACTCAAGAGTTCTGCCTGAGGCCTGTTTCAGCAAAATATAAGGAATTGCATATGAATATTTGGCATTGTAACGCAGGAGTGGATATTTTTTTGGAATTTAAGGCTGAATAGTTGCAAAAACAGATATAAAATATCCTCCTTCATAGGCTGGGGACTAACTCCCCGGCACCTCAAAAAAAAGATTTAGCCTAAAAATTTTCGTATTCAAAAAATGATTATTTTCGCGCCATAAATAGGACGAATATAGATTAGTATAAAAATCGGATTATTAAAACATCAGTATGATTAATTTAGATAATGCGCAGCAAGTATATGACTATGCTGCCAATTTATTGTTTGAAAACAAAAGATGTATAAAAAACAAGCCGGTAAAAACATTTTATACGGTGCATTATGGTGTGTCGGTGGAATTATTGCGACGGCTGCTAACATTGGATTTATTTTTTGAGGGGGGGCAATATTTTTTGGAGCAATACAATTTTTCATTGGCATTTTTCAATATTTTAAATACTGAAATTATTATGAACAACTTAAATGACTCCAAAAAAACAATCTTTACTGACGGACAAATCAGCCAAGAAAATGTTAAACTGCTTCGTGACGCAATCTTTGACGAAGAAGGCATAACAAAAGCAAAAGCCTATTTCCTTTTTGAACTTAAAGACACGGTCGGCAAAAACAAATTCACAGCCGAAAATGTAAAGCAATAACTTAAAAACCGATTGAAACATGAAGCGCGATGATTTTCATCCACGCAAAGACGTGGATTTCCTTAACTGGACCATTAACTTTTTTGCCGTTCCGAGCAAGATCCTTACACGGACAGGCTTCCCATCGTCCGTATATGACCATCCCGAGGGACAGCACTGCGTTGAAATCGCATGAGTGATCAGCGACACGCCGCCCACACGCTGGGACGAACTGATCCATTCCGGCATCGACACCCATTCGCCCTTTACCCTCGCATTCGAAAACGATCAGCGCAGCCTCACCGTCTATTTCGCCCTCCGCTGGAAAAACACCCGCAGCGAAAAAAGCCCCTGTCCCTCTCTCTCCGCACCCGTTTAATCCCTGTGAAATGAAGATTTTTGCCGTAGGCATGAATTATGCCGATCACAATAAAGAACTGCATCATACGTTTGAACAGCAGGAACCGGTGATTTTTATGAAAGGCGATGCGGTGTTGAAAGACGGGAAACCGTTTTTTATGCCCGATTTTTCGTCCGAGGTGCACTACGAGACAGCGCTTGTGATTAAAATCAGCCGGTTGGGCAAGCATATTGCCGAAGCGTTTGCACATCGCTATTACGAGGAGGTGACGGTGGGGATTGATTTCACGGCACGCGACCTCCATAGGCAATTGAGGAACGGAGGATGGCCATGGGAAATCAGCAAAGCGTTTGACAACGCGGCCGTGGTGGGGACATTTCTGCCGCTTTCGAGCGCGGGCGACATCCGACGGCTGGCGTTTCACCTGGACGTGAACGGGCGGACGGTACAGACGGGTAACACGTGCCACCTGATTCTTTCCGTGGATAAAATCATTGCCAGCGTGAGCCGCTTCTTCACCCTGCGCATGGGCGACCTGATTTATACCGGTACGCCCGCAGGCACGGGGGCGGTACGCATCGGCGACCGGTTGCAGGGATACCTCGGCGATAGCAAGCTGCTTGATTTTTATGTGCGTTAAAAGGATGGAGGGAACAAAAATGCAGAAAATTAGGATGATGATACGGACAGGACTGACGTTGCTAATCGGTTTGTTGGCGACGGGTGCGATCCGGGCGGACGGAAGTCTTTATGCCGCCCGGTCTGTGCTTTCGGAAGGGAAATGGGTCAAGATCCGCGTGGACAAAACCGCCATTTACAGGCTCACGTACTCCGACCTGAAAAAGATGGGGTTTCCCGACCCGGCGAAAGTGTCCGTACACGGCTACGGCGGCTGGATGCTGGAGGAGGATTTTTCCAAGCCCTACATCGACGACGTGCCAGCCATCCCTGTTTATCGCGGCGCCGACTATCTCCTGTTCTACGGCTGCGGCGCCGTCAAGTGGACGTACGGCACAGACCCGAATGCCTCCCGGGAAGGCGCTCAATTCTTCCATGAAAATAACCCGTACTCCATGTACGGATACTATTTCGTGACGGACGCCACGCCCGTGAACGACATGGCCACGACACCGTCTGCCGACGCCGGCGCTTCGCTGCAAATCACGACTTTCGACGACTACAGGGTACACGAAAAGGAAGAGATGTCCGTCAACAACTCCGGCAGGGAGCTGTTCGGTGAAAGTTTTGAGAGCACCCTGACGCAAAATTTCACTTTCCAGACGACGGGCATTACGGCAGACGACGGGTTGATTACCCTTCGTTTCATTTCGAGAGGCAGCGGCATGGGATCGTCCGGAACCGTGTCGCTGAGCGTAGACGATCAGTTGCTGTTTGACAACGGAACCATCCGGCAAGAAGGCTCAGATTCCGAAGTATACATGTATACGAAGGGCGTTTCGCTGTTTCGTGCGAGCGCGTGGACGGGTGAAAAAAAAGAAACGACGAAAGTGACGATAAACTACAGTGTAGCAGGTCATACCAACGTACGCCTGGATTACCTGCGGCTGCAAATGAAACGCCGGCTGGAGTCGTATGGCGAAGCCTGCACGTTTTTCCGGAGCCTGGCTGCCCGTGGCAACGTGTCACGGTTCACGATTCAAAACGCGACGTCCGGCATGGCGGTGTTCGACGTGACGGACGGCCTCCGGACGGCACAGATGGAAACGACGCTGAACGGCAGCGAACTTTCGTTCACGATACCGGCAGACCCGTCGTTGCGCGAATTTGCGTTGGTGGATTTGTCCGCCGCGTTCCCCGCGCCTGAAACGGTACGCGAAGTCGCCGTCCAGAACCTTCATGCCCTGCCGCAGACCGATATGGTGATTGTGGCGCCGGCGGCCTTCGTCTCCGAAGCCGAACGGTTAGCCCACTATCACCGGACGCATACGGGTCTCAGCGTCGTCGTGGTGACGCCGGAACAGGTGTACAACGAATTTTCGAGCGGTACGCCCGACGCTACCGCTATCCGCCGGATGATGAAGATGTTTTACGACCGGCGCACTTCTGCCGCCGACGCTCCGCGCTTCCTGTTGCTCTTCGGCGACGGCTCCTGGGACAACCGGCAGTTGACCGCCCAGTGGAAAACGGTCAACATGGAAAATTTCATCCCGACCTACCAGACCCGCAATTCCCTGAACGCTGCTTCGCTGGTGATCGAGGATTATTTTGCTTTCCTGGCCGATAATGAGGGAACGATGCTGCATACCAGTAGCATTCTTTTGGGCGTCGGCCGTTTTCCGGTGCGCACGCCCGAACAGGCAAAAGCGGTGGTGGACAAGGTCATTGCCTATATGGATAATAAAGACGCCGGAAACTGGAAAAACAATCTCTGCTTCGTCGCCGATGACGGAAGCAATGCGGACGGATATACTACGATTCACATGTCACAATCCTGGCAGTTGACGCAAAGTCTGGAAGCGTCTCACCCCGAATTTCTGTCGAACAAAATATTTTTCGACGCTTACCGGAAATCCAATACGGGCGGGATGGCCGGTTATCCCGATGTGGAGGCTGCCATTGCCAAACAACTGAAAGAAGGCGCCCTGCTGATTAACTACACCGGCCACGGCAACGACAATTCCTGGAGCGACGAACACGTCATCACAGACCGGTTCATCCGGCAGGCCACTTATCCGCACCTGCCGCTATGGATTACGGCCACGTGCGACTTTGCCCCCTTTGACGCCTTCAGCACTTCGGCCGGCGAAAACGTGTTCCTTAACCCGAAAAGCGGTGGAATCGCCCTTTTCACTACCACGCGGGTAGCCTATACCACCACCAATTTTGACATCAACAGGGAATTGAACAAGCACCTGTTCGACCGCGTGAACGGTCGCCGGATGACGCTGGGTGAAGTGGCGCGGGAGACCAAGCAAAACTATAAAAACATCGACCGGGCGCGTTTCATACTGATTGGCGACCCGGCGTTGACGCTGTCTTACCCGGATGATCAGATCCGGCTGACGGAAATCAACGGACGGGCGCTTTCGAACGATACGGTCACATTCAAGGCGATGGACAGGATCACGATCAAAGGCGAAGTGTATGATCCGAACGGCCGGAAAGACACAGCGTTCAACGGATCGCTGGCCGTCACCCTGATGGACAGCGAACAGACGATTACCACGCTGGACAACAACCGCACAGGCACGCCATTTGAATACACGGACTATCCGAATACGCTGCAAAAGATCAATGATCTTGTGCGCAACGGCGAATTTTCCTTTTCTATTATCGTCCCCAAGGACATTTCCTATTCCAACCGTTCGGGGAAAATGAGTCTGTATGCGCTGAATGAAACGACCAATACCGAAGCGCAGGGTGTCTTCAAGCAATACCTGGTCGGCGGAACGGCCGTCAACACGGAAGGCGACACCATTGGCCCCGAAGTCCGTGCGCTGTACCTCAACGACAGTACGTTCACGGACGGTGGCAAGGTAAATAACACACCCTTCTTCGTAGCCCTGCTCTGGGATCAAAGCGGGGTGAACATCGGCGGAAGCAGCGTCGGGCACGATGTGACGCTGACCGTTGACAACGACCCGTCCATGAGTTACAACCTGAATGCTTACGTGGATGCACTTGCCGACGGGAAGGGTGAAAATATCGTCCGCTTCCCGATGCCGACAATGACGTCCGGCCGGCACACGGCGGAATTTAAAGTCTGGGACGTATTGAATCATTCAGCCACGCGAACATTCACATTCGAAGTGGTAAACGACCTCAAGCCGTTTATCACCCAATTGACGGCTGGCCCAGTACCCGCCCGCGAGCATGTTACCTTCATGCTCTATCACAACCGACCGGAATCACAGATCAGCATCGTCCTTCAAGTCTACGACTTGACCGGACGTCTCTACTGGCAACATGAAGAAAGCGGCGCTTCCGACCTGTTCAAGGCCTATTCCGTGACGTGGGATCTGACCAACGGCAACGGTACGCGATTGCGTCCGGGCATCTACCTCTACCGGGCTGCCATCCGCACCGGAACGTCTACCGAAGTGACCAAAACGCAACGACTGATTATTTTGGGCAAGTAATACCCGTATACAGAGTCTGTTCGGTGTGAGGCGGTTGACACGGGAAAAGGATTTAGGGACAAGTAATAAAAACTCATGTTACGCAACTCCCGGAAACGGAAGCATTAAAAATACGGTTCATTGCCCGAAGGTAATAAGTCCCCCAACACCGCGAGCGTAGCCCGATAAAAAGTAGTTGTTGAGAGTGTTATTTCGCAAAAAAGGCATACATTCGCAAAAAAGTTCGTGCGAAAGAAACCGAAACAACACTGGTATTATATACCCGTAGGAAGTCTGGTTCATAGCAGTCGGTGAAGTCCGAATTGGTAGAAAGATACCGTACAGGAGAATACCCTGCTTCCGACTGTTTATCGGATAGTGTCCATATTTGATTGATATAAATTGTAATCGACAGACAATCATAGATATATAAACTATCCCCAAAGATTACAAATTAATGATATTCAACACACTATGTTTTTGTATCAATAGA
>JAITAY010000298.1 GCA_031283915.1 Tannerella sp. | reverse complement strand
GGGATGCATCGCTCGGTAGATAAACCGGTATAACCCTGTATTGCATCCTGTTAAGGATGCATCCCTAACGGGATGCGGATAGAGACGTCGCAAAAATGCTACCGGGCGATGCATCCCTGACGGGATGCTCTACTACAGCCTTTTAGCGCTTAACTTGATGACATTGAGTTTTAACTGACGGGCAAGAAGGTGTGTGGGCGGATGCCCTTTTCTATACTGACGGGCAATGCACAAAGCTATACCGCGCGCAGTATAACTACCTCTTTATTCATAAAATGATACCGCATGCAGTATAAAATCAAATAAGGAGTTTCCGCAAGGTGAAAATATAGTATCCCCTGCGGCAAAGAAGCGTAAAATAATTGACAATTTGACCATCAGAAATCATCTCACTCACTCTCCGGAGTTGGTTTACACCCCTGAGGCGGAATTGCTGCAATACTTTTTCCACCCGCAACGTGCGTTTGTTTGCGATGTGATGAACCCCTTGGCCGGAGGTTTGCCTCGGAAGCACGCAGGTGCGTCCTTTCAGCTCGTTGCTCAGCAATGTCAGTTTGTGTTCTACGTCTGTCGGGGTTTTCCGACCGGTCAGGGACGCAGTGGTGGCGGCTACGGGTCGAACAGGAGGCAGGCTGTTTTCCCGCTCTATCTGCAAGTCGAGAAACCAAACCCCTAACAACAATACGCCGGCAAGCCACCACCTTTTCATAGACCTTTCTGTTTCAGTCTTGGACAAATCAGTACGAAAACGCCTGAATCTCCACCGGGCCGAGCAGTCCGGACGACTGCAACGGCGAATCGGCCTTCCATGGATTGACATTGACCCAGGTTTTCCGTTCCTCTTCCGGCAATTGCTGGTCGCCGATCAAGCGATTCATCCAGTTATTGACCACTTCAACTTCCAGCAAATTCTCACCCTCTTTCAGTGCGTCGGTGACATTCACCCGGTACGGCTTTGTCCATACGCCCCCTACCGGCTGTCCGTTCAGTTTGACTTTCGCCATGACCATCACCTTCCCCAAATCAATATAACAGGTCTTCTTTTGGGGCAAAGTTTCCAGCGTGAAACTTGTACGGCAGGTAGCCGTACCGGAAAAATACCGGATACGCATGTCTGTTGACGCAGACCAGTCTTCCAGCGCTGAAAAAATCACCGGTTCTTCCGGACCGCGCTTGCCCGGCTCGAACTCAATCTGCCACGGTGTTGCAAGGGTCAGCAGCACTTCCTTTTCCGGGAAATTTTCTTTGGCGGCAGGAGCGCCTTCGGTGCGGAAAATGACGAATCCGCTTTCAAAGGGCTGCAATTCGAGCGGCAACGTTGTCGTTGCCTGGGTCGAATGAAAGGCCGGCAACCGGCGTGTTTCACCCGTCGTCGGGTTCCACCATTCCGGAGCTTTTCCGGCCACGCGAAATTCCGGACGGAAGGTCACAGTCTGATCACTCTGATTGGAAACAAAATAGATGTCTCCATCCGGCAATGTCCGGTGAATAAACAGTATCGGGCTGTCCTTCGAGTCGTTAGCCAGACTGAAATCCGGCAATACCTGCAAAACGGCAAAAATGTCGCTGATGGACTGGCCGTCGGCAAAGACCTTGCCTTTCCCGACTGTACGGACTTTTTCATCACCTGCGCCCCACAATTCGCCAGCCAGCGATGCCACTTCCGCGTCCGCTTGCGGATAGCGAGCCAGACTGGGCGACTGCTTCGGCGCCGGCCCCAGAATGGTTAATCCGTCATGAACCAGTTCACTGATTTTGCGCAGTACTTCCGGACGCATCGTCGGCCAGGGAGGCAAAACGAGCAGTGAATATTGCATTCCGTCGGACAAAGTCAGCTTGCCGTCTTTGACCGACGCGCGTGTCAGCAATACTTCCGCATTGATATAGTCAAAGGAATAGCCTTTGGGCAGTTCCGGCGAGCAGACCCCGGTCATCTTGGGCGCGTCTTCGCCGATGAAATAGGCCGCGTCAGCCACATACAAACCCTGCTGCAGCATGAAGTTGCAACGCCGCAGGTAGTCGGTAAAAAGGTCCATCTGGCCAAACCATATATTTTTACGGTTAAATTCATTGCCGAACCCTGCCGCCAGACCCGGTTCGCGGTCTTCGAACGGCTGTTGGATACATACGTGCAACAGCGTACTGTTGATGCCTTCGGTGAAAAACCGGTCAACCCGCTGTTTCATAATGTAAGGATAGCGGCTGAAGACAGGGCCGCCGCTCGTACACGATTCCGCCCATACTTTCCGCTTGCCGTAGATATGTCCGCACGACGAGGCCGCACGGTTTTCGATATCGCCCAGCGAGCCTTCGCTCCAAAATTCGCCGCCAATCTCGTCGGACTGTCCGCCGTATTGCAGAAATTCGCCGGGGAATCCCCAGTGGCCATAGTTTTCGAGCCAGGTCGTCAACCCGTGTCGGTTGCTGATTTCACGCAGTCCGCCGACATAT
Source organism: Tannerella sp. (assembly GCA_031283915.1). GTDB lineage: Bacteria > Bacteroidota > Bacteroidia > Bacteroidales > Tannerellaceae > Tannerella. Next base: position 1,954 of record JAITAY010000298.1, on the reverse strand, counting down.
TCGTACGATACGCGATCGGCTACCAGCCGGCGCAAATCCCAGAGGAAACGGTCGGAACGGTCGGGACTTCCTGCCACTACACCATTCAGTGCGGGCAGATAAGGAACAGGATCGTATCCGTAAACGGCTTTAAAATCTTCCATCATCCCATCCGTCCAATTCTGTCCGCCGGTTTCGTAGCTGTCCTCTACGACAACCTTGAAACTCGTACGGTCTTCGGCCGGAATCCGGCGCAGTATCTCGCCGATAAAAGCGTCGAAATGAGAGGCTACATGTTGCTTACTCAGTTTGTCGATTTCCAGCCCCCTACCTTCCGGCGAAGCCGGGCTGTTTGTGACGCCGGTGGAACGCATCGCCGTCCGCGAGATAACCCACTCGCCGTCCGGCGCATCCCATTCCAGTACACCGTCCGATACCTTTGCCGTCAAATCTATGACCTGCTCGGGCGCTACACATAACGCCGCAGGGGCTTCGGGTTGCGCCTCCCACAAGTAATCACGCCACATGGGCAACGGCGTCTGAAACATTTTCGCCAGCGTTTTTTCCGCATACCGTTCCACCCTCGGTTGCGACGAAAGCGTTACCGTGGCATCACCGCCGCCGGCTTCATTCACGACCAGCCGGAAGGATGCCGCCTGCGTCCCGGGCAGGGAAATGACAATCGGCGCATAGGGGATAAAGCCTACATTCAACGACGAGTTGCTGCGGTCGATATGGATTTTTTTCAGGGAACGATAGTCGTCGCCTTCTTTTACAAAAAGTTCCGCATCGGTCTTGACGGGTGTTTGCGTCACATAAGTCAAACTGCGGATGGCGACCGGTTGAGGCAACGTCAAGTCAACCGTCAACGCCTGTCCGGCCTTTTTCTGTATATTCCAGCTCTTTTGCACGAAATCACCCGGCGCCGGATAAGCAATCACCCGGACGTCCTGCGCGTCTTTTCCCATGTCGGGCAGTTTCACCCGCAGCTGTCCGGCGCCTGTTTTCTTCACCGTCACATCTGCCGATGCCAGGTAACGCATACTTTCCTGCGGTTTTACCCACGGCCCGCCGGACTGACTCCATCCGGGACTGTTGAAAATGCCGATTTCCATATCCAGTTCGGACGCTTTTTTCAAGGCCGTATGCATCACTTCCCACCATTCCGGCGTCAATAGCTTGATATTACCGTAAGGGACATCGTTGAGGCCGATATTGCCGATAAACATACGGGTAATCCCCGCCGTTTTCATGGCTTCCAAATCGCGCACAACGGCTTCCCTGGAAATGTTATCGGAAATCCAGTACCAGTAGCATCCTATCCGCGTACTGTCGGGTACCGTACGAAATTCTTCTTCTATTGCCCGGAAGACAGCGCTTTCCTCCGTACGGCTTTCCGTACATGACCACATTAAAATACACCCAACCCATCCCATCAAAGGAATTAATATCTGTTTCTTCATAAAATCGACCCTTTCATTAAAAAAATTGGGTCAAAGATCGGATTAAAACAGTTATCGCCGCTTATGCAAATGATATTATGCTTTTCATTTTTGACAACGTCCGGGAAAACCGGTATTTCTGTGACCGGATCACGGGTATCGGCCATGAAATCAGCTGCCCGGCCTGTCCGGTTGCCGACTTCGGCAAAAGAGCGGTCTGCTTCCGAAACCGAAATGGTTACGTCATCCCTTGCAAGGAGGTGTATTTCAAATAGTTTTATGCGTTTATTATATTGCGTGTGATGACGTTTTCCTCAGTAGAGACGCAACTTTATGCAGCTACTTTTAAATTATACTGCGCGTGGTACAGTTTTGTGCATTGCCCGTCAGCATAGAAAAGGGTATCCGCCCACCCGCCTTTTTCCCCGTCGGCTAAAGCCCAATGTCATCAAGTTAAGCGCTAAAAGGCTGTAGTAGAGCATCCCGTCAGGGATGCATCGCTCGGTAGTATTTTTGCGACGTCTCTATCTGCA
>JAITAY010000135.1 GCA_031283915.1 Tannerella sp. | reverse complement strand
CCCTGCGACGCTTACCTTCCATATGGTATACCGATAAATATTCATCATGCGCCTCCGTAAAGTAAGGCAGCAGAGCATTGAACTTTTCCAGCCGCTAGCCGGTCATCGCTACAAAACGGGGAGCCTTTTTTTGCCATTCCTGATATTTCATACTGCTAAGGTCGCACTTGGGCGCGTATTGTACAAATTTAATCTGACATAATCTCTAATATATGTTATTCATTTGGCATAGCTGACTGCCCGTGTTTCGCGGATCACCGTAATCTTCACCTGACCCGGATAGGTCATTTCGTCCTGTATTTTTTTCGCGATTTCCATGGACAGATTTTCCGTATGCTTGTCGTCAATTTTGTCTGCACCCACGATCACGCGCAATTCGCGACCGGCCTGGATGGCATACGTCTTGACTACGCCCGGATAAGTCATGGCCAACTGCTCCAGATCGTTGAGGCGCTTGATATAAGCCTCCACGATTTCGCGGCGTGCACCCGGACGCGCGCCTGAAATGGCATCGCAAACCTGTACGATGGGGGCAAGCAACGTCTGCATCTCCACTTCGTCGTGATGGGCGCCGACGGCATTGCTGATATCCGGTTTTTCCTTATACTTTTCGCAGAGCTTCATGCCCAAAACAGCGTGCGGCAGTTCCGGTTCATCGTCCGGCACCTTTCCGATGTCGTGCAGCAATCCGGCGCGACGCGCCTTTTTCGGATTCAATCCCAGTTCTGAGGCCATGACGGCACACAGATTGGCCGTTTCACGCGCGTGCTGCAACAGATTCTGGCCGTAGGAAGAACGGTATTTCATTTTCCCGATCATCCGCGTAAGTTCCGGATGCAATCCGTGAATACCCAAGTCTATGACCGTCCGTTTTCCCGTTTCCACGATTTCCTCTTCCACCTGCTTGCGCACTTTGCCGACCACCTCCTCGATCCGGGCCGGGTGGATGCGTCCGTCTTGCACCAGTTGATGCAGCGCCAGGCGGGCTACTTCGCGGCGGACTGGATCGAAGCCGGAAAGAATGATCGCTTCCGGTGTGTCGTCTACAATAAATTCAATGCCGGTAGCGGCTTCCAGTGCACGGATGTTCCGTCCTTCGCGGCCAATGACGCGACCTTTGATTTCATCCGAATCAAGGTGGAATACCGTCACCGAATTTTCGATGGCCGTTTCTGCCGCCACGCGCTGAATGGATTTGATTACAATCTTTTTCGCTTCCTTGTTTGCCGTCATTTTCGCTTCTTCCATGATTTCGTTGATGTAGGAGGCGGCGTTTGTTTTGGCTTCATCTTTCAGTGATTCGGTCAGCCGTTCCCGTGCTTCGTCGGCCGAAAGACCGGAAATGGTTTCCAGATATGCGACTTCCTGCTGGTGCAATTTCTCCGTGTCCTGCTTCCTCTTTTCAATCAACTGCAACTGAATGTTCAAGTTTTCCTTGTTGGCATCTACTTCCGCCGTTTTCCGTTGTAATTCTTCCTGTCGCTGATTGAATATCAGTTCCCGCTGTTTCAATTTCGCTTCGACAGACTGAATCTTTGTGTTCCGCGCCGAAGTCTGCTTTTCCAGCTCCGATTTCAGATGCAGGTATTTCTCTTTTACTTCCAGCATCTTGTTCTTTTTCATCACTTCCGCTTCCTTCTCCACCTCCTTCAACAGGACTTGATAGCGGTACTTTCCCCAAAAAGCAGCTCCGAACCATGCAAGCAACGCTCCCGCTGCAAAGGCTCCCATCGCCCAATATACTTCTGTCATCACTTGTTTCTAATTTGTTTATATATAAAAATAAAACGCCTTCCTCATACGGAGTTTCCGTACAAAGCAGTGCGTAAAAAATGTATGTTTCAAAAAATAGAAAAGTCTATTTCTTCAAATATTCATCCAGTTTATCCGTCCATTGTTGTATAGCCTGAGTAGCCTCCCCGTTTTCGGTTTCCAGTCTCAGCACATCCCGCGCCAAATGGATGGCGACCATCGTCAACAACTGAATATCTTCCAGCGATTTGGAAAAATATTGCCGGTATTGTACCAAATACAATCCCACCCGCTTCGCGGCTTCGCGATACAGAAATTCCTCCTTTTCGTCGCCACGCTTGACGGATACGTGGTACGATTTCCCGGCCACCTCCAACGTTATGTCAAACTCATTCTCATTCACAACTTATCCGTTTAATAGCGTTATGTAATTTATACAAGCATCTATTTCACGCACTAAATTCAACAACCTCTTCCGCGCACGCTTCACGTCGTCCCCCTGTTCGACGGATGTTACGTGTGCCGTCAACAAATCTCTGTATTTCGTCTTCAATGCCTGAAGCTCCTTCTGCACCTGTTGCACAGTCGATTTCTCCTGTTCCAGCTTCAGCGTCAACTCCCGTATGTCCGTCTTCTGTCTTTCGCATAAGGCAAGGAGTTCGTTCATTCTTCCGTCCAACGCGGATAGCCGCCTGTTCTGCTCTTCGGTCATTTCAAGCCAAATTCGCCACAAAAATAAAAATCGGAAATGAAAAATACAATATTAAGTACTCAATCTTTCGCCGGAATGAAAAAAACAGTTTGCCATGAAACAGGATGTATCCTTATTTATTCCACTAACCAAATACTTGTTTCGCCTTCCTCTTCGGAAAGATGTATCTTTCCTTCCTTTGCCAGCCAGCCGATGGCAGCATACACGTCTTTATCCTTCCGGATTTTCGTCTCTTTCCGAATATCTTTTATACTCATCCGGCCGCATTTGCTCAATGCCCGCCATACAAGCCCTGCATTTGTACCTATTAAATGTATCATATCGTTTTCGTTTTAAAATCTGTCAATTTCCGCTTTTCTGCAAAGATAGAGCATTTATTTGTAAAAACTCCTTTTCATGCCATTTATTGCTTCCTGCTGTTCAGATAGAATGATCCATACTTTCTTCCTTCTGCATCTTGAAAGCTTTGCCGAGCATCCGGATGAGGTCTCCCGCAATCATGCTTTCTTCCGAACGGCCAGCCGCTGCCAGATCCCCCGCCAGCCCATGCAGGTAAACGCCGATTAGTGCAGCCGTCTCGGGCGAATATCCCTGTGCCAAAAGCCCCAGCAGGATACCGGTCAGCACATCGCCACTTCCGGCCGTCGCCATCCCCGGATTGCCCGTTCTATTAATGTAGGCGTTTCCTTCCGGCGTACAAATGGCGGAACAGGCGCCTTTCAAGATAACAATCAACTCCTGTTCCACTGCTACATTCATCGCTTTGTGAAGCCGTTCGTACCCGGATGCACAGGCTCCGAACAGCCGGTCAAACTCCTTCGGATGAGGCGTCAGGAGGGTACGCGGCGGCAGCAAATCAATCCATTCCTTGTTCAATGAGAGGATATTAAGCGCATCGGCATCCAATACTAACGGCTTTTCCGCAGAAGTCAGCAGCGCATTCAACACCGCCTGCGAAGTCGCCTGCGTGCCCAGTCCAGGCCCTGCGCCAATGGCATCATACGCTTTCAGTTCAGGCAATTCCGAAACAAAATCTTCATCTGTATCCAAACTCAGCATCGCTTCGGGAACGGAGGTCTGAAGCGTGGTTTCGCCCCGGAGCGGCAAATGAACCGTCAACCGTCCGACGCCGCTACGCAGACAAGCGCTTGCCGCCAGAACGGCAGCGCCCATCTTTCCCCTGCCTCCGGCAAGCAACAGCGCATGACCAAAAACGCCCTTGTGTGCAAAAGTTTCCCTGGGACGAATCAGCCCGGTAATATCTTCGTCCGTCAGCATGTGATAAGGCGTTTCCGTTTGCTCGACGATGGTCGGATGAATCCCGATTGGCAACACTTTCCATTTCCCTGTGTAAGGCGCATTCTCCGGCAGGAAAAAGGCAAGTTTCGGGAATTCGAACGTATAAGTCCGGTCTGCCCGCACAATGCCCTGCGGATGATTCGTATCATTATTCTCGCCAAACAGTCCCGAAGGAATATCAATGGACACCACCTTTGCTTCGGACTGATTGATATATTCCACCAGCGCTGCAAATCCCATTTCCAGCGGGCGGTTTAGCCCGGAACCGAACAGCCCGTCAATCACCACGTCATGCGCCGAAAGGGTGGGCGGTACAAATTCTTTATCTTCGCTCAGCTCGACGAAGTGCACATTCGGCATACCCAGCAAACGCACTTTATTGAGTTCGCTATCTTTCGACGACCGGCGCACGGGATTGATTAAACAGACTTTTACACGATAATTGTCTTCCGCCAGCAAGCGCGCAACAGCCAAAGCGTCGGTACCGTTGCTTCCGTATCCGGCAAACACGATCACCGGGTTTTGCTTTGTAAAATGACGGCTGTATTCGCGTACAAAAGCCATTGCAGCGCGTTCCGTCAAGTCGATAGAGGCAATCGGTTCATAATCGATTGTATATCTGTCAAGCTCCTTTATCTTTTCAGTTTCAAAAATCTTTAACATACTTTCCAAATAACACCCGCAAAAATACATGATTTTATACATAAACGCAAGTTATCTTTGCGTAAGTTTGTGTCTTCAAAGTGAAAGGAATCGATGGAAGAAAAAATTCGATTGAAAGATAAAGATTTTGAACTGTTTATCCCGGAAGCCGAAATTGTGGCAGCCATCAGGAAAATGGCAGGAATCATTTGGCGTGACTCCGAAGGAAAGAATCCCCTTTTTGTCGGAATCTTAAACGGAGCCTACATGTTCACCGCAGAACTGATGAGTCATCTGCCTCCTGCCTGCGAACTTACGTTTGCCGCTTACTCATCCTACCGGGGCACGCAATCCAAAGGAGTCGTGCAGGAAGTATTGCCCGTCCGCGGAAACATAAAGGACAGGCTGATAATCCTGTTGGAAGACGTCGTCGATACCGGATTAACCATGCAATATGTGATACGGAAATTGCGGGACTCCGGCGCCGGCAGGGTCTGTCTGGCTACGATGCTCTTCAAGCCCGATTCGCTGAAATGCGATTTGAAACCGGACTATATCGGCATGGAGATTGCCAGTGATTTCGTCGTGGGATTCGGATTGGATTATGACGGATTGGGACGCGCTTCACGCAATATCTATAAAATCCAAGATAACCATTAACCATTTTCATCACAAAAACGTTATGCTGAATATCATTATTTTCGGTGCGCCGGGTTCGGGGAAAGGCACACAAAGCGAATTGATTGTGAAGAAATTCCAGTTGGATTATATTTCGACCGGGGTGATGCTTCGCAAAATCATCCATGAAGGAAGTGAGCTGGGAAAGATTGCCAGGGAGTATATCGACCGGGGCCAATTAGTACCCGACGAAATCATCATTCGGCTGGTTGCCGATTTTCTGGACGGGAAACAGGGTTCAAAAGGGATTATCTTTGACGGTTTTCCGCGTACCATCCCGCAGGCCATTGCCCTGAAGGAAATTATGAACGTCCGTGGAATGGATATATCCGTCTTGATTGACTTGCAGGTGGACGACGATGAATTGATTCGGCGCCTGCTGGAACGCGGAAAGATATCCGGACGTTCGGACGACAATCCGGAAACCATTCGGGCGCGGCTGGACGTGTATCACACGCAGACCGCCCCGTTAGCCACCTTTTATATTAGCGAAGAAAAGTATGCGCCCGTCAAGGGTCACGGAACGGTAGACGATATTTTCCGGCGAATCGTCGACGCTATTGAAAGCCGGATCGTTAAATCCTGAATTTTTGAATACATTATGACTGAATCAAATTTTGTCGATTACGTAAAAATCTATTGTCGCTCGGGAAAAGGCGGACAGGGTTCGACGCATTTCCGGCGTGAGAAATACATCCCGCGAGGCGGGCCGGACGGCGGCGACGGCGGACGGGGCGGCGATGTCTTTTTGCGTGCCAGTCGTAACTTCTGGACATTGATCCATCTGAAGTTCGAGCGTCATGTCTTTGCCACCTCCGGCGAAAATGGCAGCGCCAAACAAAGTTCCGGAAAGGACGGCGAAGACCGGATCATCGAAGTCCCCTGTGGAACAGTGGCCTGCGATGCCGAAACGGGTGCATACATCTGCGACGTGACGGAAGACGGACAAACCGTCCGCTTGCTGAAAGGCGGTAAAGGCGGACGGGGAAACGTGCACTTCAAGACCGCTACCAATCAGGCGCCGCGCTATGCCCAGCCGGGCGAACCCGGAGAGGAACGTACCATTATCCTCCAACTCAAGCTGCTGGCAGACGTCGGATTAGTCGGTTTTCCCAACGCCGGCAAATCCACCCTGCTGTCCGTCATGTCTGCCGCCAAACCCAAAATAGCGGACTATCCCTTTACGACGCTGGAACCGAACCTGGGGATCGTTTCGTATCGCGACAACCGTTCTTTCGTCATGGCCGACATTCCCGGTATTATCGAAGGCGCCAGCGAGGGAAAAGGACTCGGACTGCGCTTCCTGCGCCACATCGAACGCAATTCCCTCCTGCTGTTTACCATTCCGGCCGACACACAAGACATCCGGCACGAGTATACAGTGCTCGACAGCGAACTGCGGAACTACAATCCCGGACTGGCCGGTAAAAACAGAGTGCTGGCCATTACCAAATGCGATCTGGCGGACAGGGAACACCTCGCTGCCGTCAGACGGGAATTGCCCGATATTCCGTGCGTATTTATTTCCTCCGTGGCACAACAGGGTCTCACGGAACTGAAAGATGTCCTTTGGCGCGAACTGAATCGGGAAACATTCGAAGATACGGAGCAAATCGTGCACCGGGACATGGATATCAGTCTCCTGCCTGACGAACCGCTGGACGTCGAATAATGATGAAGCCCGCCATCCTGCCGGGCTTTGCACGGGTTTATGTAAAAAAAAAGCCGGCATAAATGTCGGCTTATCGGCACGGCACGACCGCAATCAAAGTGCAACCCTCCCGTGCTGCAAAATTACAAATATACTGCGCGCGGTATAGTTTTGTGCATTGCCCGTCAGCATAGAAAAGGGCATCCTTCCCGTCAGTTAAAACTCAATGTCATCAAGTAAAGCCATAAAATGCTGTGGCAAAGAGCATCCCGGAGGGATGCATCGCT
>JAITAY010000115.1 GCA_031283915.1 Tannerella sp. | reverse complement strand
AAGAAGAACGCACGCTCGACGAGTGGGCGTCGCGCTACGGGAATACCCGTAGCGTGGCAGGGCGATATTCGCTGGAGCAGGAGTTAGCCCTGATCAGCCAGTTGAATGTGTTGCTTTGTATGGATTCGGCCAACATGCACTTTGCTTCCCTGGTCGGGACGAAGGTGATTTCCATCTGGGGCGCAACACATCCCTACGCCGGATTCTACGGTTACCGTCAGCCACCCGAACTGGCCATACAGACGGTCTTGCCCTGCCGGCCCTGTTCGATCTTCGGGATGAAACCCTGCTATCGGGGCGACTGGGCGTGCATGACGCAAATCACGCCGGAATCGGTCGTTACCCGGATCAGTGAGTTTCTGGAAAGAAAGGCGGGCAATGAAGGTTGAAACAGTCCTGAATCCGCAACTACAGGCGTTTGATGCCTTTGTACGTTCCATACCGGAGGCGTTCGACCAGGGGGGACGTACTATTTACAAACAACGAAACGAAATCAAGGTGTTCGAGGCAGCGGGCACGGCAATCAACGTTAAACGCTACAAAAGACCTCATCTCCTGAACCGCATAGTATACACTTTCTTCCGTCCCTCCAAAGCAGCACGTTCTTATTACTACTCCTTCCGGCTGCAAGAACTGGATATCGACACTCCGGAACCGATTGCCTACATCCTGATAAAAAAAAACGGATTGCTCCATGTATCCTACTACATCAGCCGCCAGGTGCCGCACGAACATACGATGTACGAGTTCGGTCGGGGAGGCATCGCCGGGCGTGAATTCATCCTGCAGGCCTTTGCCGGATACACGGCGCGCCTGCATGAAACCGGTATCTATCACCGCGACTATTCGCCGGGGAATATTCTGTTCCGTCAGGAACAGGGGAAGGTGCGCTTTTGCCTGGTGGACATCAACCGAATGCGTTTTGGGTTTGTGTCTGTCAGGGAAGGTTGCGCTGCTTTCGCCCGTTTGTGGGGGCCGGAGCCGATGTTCCGGCTGCTGGCGGAGCATTATGCCAAAGCGCGCGGAGTGGAGGTGGAACCCTGTGTTCGCTGGACGCTGCATTACCACCGCCGTTTCTGGAATGCCTCCTTGCGCCGGGGCAACCTCCCGTTTGACTGGGACAGCCCGCCCGCCTGACGATCGGATGTTATCCAAAACTCAGGTTATTAAAGAAAAAGAGCCGATAAGAAAATGTTGTCCTTCAGGGACTTGGGCTGACCCATTCGCAATTATGGCTCTATTTTATTTATTTTCTATCCCTATAATGATGCAACCGACCATCCAGCTGTAGCTCGCACGGGCTTTAGCCCCATGCTCCCGATTGTCGTCAGTTTTAACTGACGGGGATGTACAATATAAAAAACAGGCTTCCTGCAGCCGGGAAGCTACAGGAAGCCCAACATGAAAAGTGGGGATTTTCGTCCCCACGGGAAAAACCCTTGAATCTTTGAATCACTTATAGCAACCGTACTGGCCCGATCATCCCTGTCGGTTGCCAGGGTTGCCGATGTGTCCAGCGTTGTCCGGTCTGGTTGTCCGGTGAGGATTTAAGGTAGTTGCCGACCGTCGTCGTGACTTTTACCTCAATCGTCTTGTTTCCGGTTTTGGCCAGGTGTTCCGGAAGGCGATAGAGATGCCTCCCATACCATCTGCAACCAAGCGATTCGCCGTTGACGGTCACTTCCGACACGCCGTATACCCGTCCCAAATCCAGATATTGCTTGTTTGCCGCATCGTCCACGTCCCGGGTGTAGTACACGTGACCGGCGAACGACTGTGTTTGCGGATCGTCGGCCAGGTCAAACAAGGCCGCCTGTTCGCGCGTTTCCTTCTGACCGTTGATATGTTCCAGGCGAATGTTCCATCCGTCGCATCCGAGGCCTTCGTCCGGCGGAGCGGTCATCATGGCGCCTTCGGCAGATGCCTTTTCAAAGACAATCAGTTGTGAAGTGGCGGGATACAAATCTACCGTCAACGTCTGGCCTTTACAGGACGGGTACGGATATTTTTCGCCTGTTTCCGTATCCCAGAGGAGCGGTTTACGACCGCCGGCCTCTGCAAACCGGACGTTTGTAGTGATTCGCCGGTCGAGACTGTAATTGACCATAAAAAGGAAATCCCGGTCTTTCGTCCGGTAACGAATCTGGCTGACGAAGGGATCCGGTGATTCGATATGCAGGTAAGGCTTGAGGCCGCATTGCTGCTGTACGCCCTTAAACCATGCAATCAGGTTGTCTCCGGGCGCTTCGACGGTGAACCGCTTCGAGGGGTAGGTCTGCTTCATGGCCTCAATCGTTTGTCTGACCTTTTCGTCCCGGTTCTTGTGGTCTTTCCACCCGGGCGACTGATGCGGTTCCTTGCCGATGAATATGAGCCGGCCTCCGTTGGCGGCAAACGCAGCCAGCGCCTCGGCGGTCTCGGGTTCGATGGATTCCACTTCGATTAATAATAAAGTATGATATTTCCGCGTGTTGTATGTCAGGAAGCCTTTTTCGAATTTGCTTTGCTGCAAGATAGTTTCGCTGATGTAATCACAACTGTTCCCATTCTGGTGGATGGCTTCCCATACCTTGTACTGGTATTTCGGATAGTGCAGTCCGGGGAACGGATCGCGTTGCGGACCGTGTATCGTCCACATGTCGGCTAAGGGATGCATGACGGCCATGTCGGCGAAATAGTCCGTTTCCTGAAAAACGGTTGACAGCCGTGCCTTGTAAGTCGCCCAGTATTTGAAAAACGGCCACCACGGGTTGCGTTCGTTGAAGAATGTGCCGTAACGAACCCAGCCGGGGAAGGGCGTTTCGGGCGGACTGTAGTTGAAGCCGTGCAGGATGGAGTGGGTCACGCCGGAAAGGTTGCTCTGATCGCCGACGATCTTGATGCGCTCCAGCGTGGCGTTGAATACGGCGTTGGTATTCGTGATTTCCTCGCAACTGACGATTTTCTTACCGGCAAAACGGACGGCCGAGGCGACAAATTTGTTGACGTTGGTATAGGCCGGGCTTTGGGCGAAATCATTGTTTTTTGTTCCGTCGGCAAACCACAGCCATGTCTCGCATTCCGGAATGTCCACCTGCATCGAGGCTTCCAGCGGATGAAATTCACGCCCGTAGGCTTGTACTCTCGACTGGAAGCCGTGTTTGTTGCACCATTGCGTGTAGGGTTGCAGGAAGCGGTCGCGCATCATCTCCATGCAGGTTACAAAGAAGTCATGACGCACGCGGTCAACTTCCTCTTTTGCCTCGCCCGTCAGGACAGTGGCGGCGCCTCCCTCGACGGCATGTCCCATGTGACCGACCTTATACAGGATGTACGGCAGGTAGGGCGTCACGTCATATCCTTTGCGGCGTTTAAATTCCTCCGGGAAATCATAACACCAGTTGGCGCCCTCCAGTTCCATGCTGTCGCAGAACAGCGCCCGGAAGCCTTTCAGTCCCTGAATGGCCGGAAAAAGATGATCCGACATGCGGTTCAGGAACTTTTCCACGGCTTCCCGGTTGTAATGGTTCAGCACCGGGCCGGCTGCGCCGGGCGCTCCGTTGATGACCGACTGGAAACCGGTGACTTTGGCCAGCGTGTACAATACATGTTCTCCTTCGGGAACGTCGATCGCAACGGTTGGACTGTTTTTGTCGAAAGGAACCGTTTGGGCAGGGGTAAATACATTCATTTCCAACGGCGCCAGACAAAGCGCATGTAATTCGCTCGTCGCGCCCTCGAATCTGAAACCGACTTGAGGCGAAGCTTCTTTCAGCAGGTCTTCCGTTTTGAAATGGAGACGGGCAGGGCCTTTGACGGTCTGTCCTGCCCGCGTGAGCACCTGCGTTCGTTCCTCCGGCTGCAGGAACTCACCACCGAACGGCCATCCCGAACCGACAATGATATCGCAGATCATGCCGCGTTCGTCGGCGCCTTTCAGGGCAACCTTCACCATCTCAATCCATTCGGGGCTGAGCCAGGTCATGGACGGGATACCCGGGTCGTCACCGCCCGGAAAAGCGATGGGATTGATTTCTACACCGCCGATGCCGGCCTCTTTCATGATGTCCAATTCACGAAGTATCTCTTCGGCCGACAGTTTATCGCCGTTCCACCACCAGCGGACAAACGGTTTGGACGTGACGGGAGGATGGCGGAAGAGTTCGAACAACTCATCCTTTACATTTTGATTATTACTTAATTCACACCCTTCTAACAAGGGAATTCCGGCTGTCAGAAGCAGCCCCGATTTGATGAAAGTACGTCTGGTATAATTCATTGTAATTAATATTGTTTGTTTATAAGTTGTCAATGTTTTCGGCAAAATTA
>JAITAY010000110.1 GCA_031283915.1 Tannerella sp. | reverse complement strand
AACTTTTCTTTGGCCAGTTCTCTCTCCAATTCAAGAATACGTGCATCTTTTGCCTCCGGCAACAATTCTTCTTTTTTCATAAAACCTGTTCCTGAAGGCGCTAATTTAACTCTTTTTTTGAACAGGATGACCTCCGCTTGCGATAAACCCAACTGCTGACCGTATCTCTGCTTACCTCAAACCGACGGGCTACCATTGATACGGATTCTTTACTGTTGTAATACGCGGTTAATACCCGCTCCTTAAACTCTTCCGAATAAAACTTCCTCTCTCGTCTTACCATAACTTTACTTTGTTTTTACTGTTTGTTTTTTGTAAAGTTATTTCAGGACAAGACACTTGGCGAAGTCCGCAAACGAATTGTCAGGGAGTTGCAAAATAGCCTCTCCAAAGGCAAACGTCACAGTGAAGAAGATCGAAAACTGCTTGTTCAAATCGAACGTCTGCGCCGGGTATCGCACGCCATAACTCAGTCACCGGAAAAAAGGAACAGTGAAATGGAAGAAACAATACATCAGGTTTTTAGTAATCACGAAGAACTGAAAACGGCCTACAGGATCAGTCAGGATTTTAAGCGATGGTATGACATAAGCAACCGGTTTAAGACAACTGAAAAAAATACAGAAGACTTGCACCGGTGGTATTTGCAGGCCGCCACAATCGCAGAATTTAAGAGTGTTATTAAAATGCTGCGCAAGCACGAAGTACAGATTGTCAATTACTTCAGACTGGGGGCAACAAACGCTAAAGCGGAACGGCTAAACGGTAAAAGGCAACGCTTCATTACACAAAACTATGGATTGAAAGACAAAGATTTCTTTCTCTATCGCACAGCCGGTTATTTTTCATAGCACCTCAATAAAAGATTTAACCGTTTTGCTGAAAATTTGGCGACTAAAAATCTTTGCAGTATATTTGCGCGGACTTTTCAGTGAAACTTGAGATGATGAAGAAACTGTATGTATTTTTTTCCTTGATATGCTCTTTTACAGGCGTTCGAGTAGACGCTCAGGATCTTAATTTTAATGAAGATATTCGTCGACGTATTGAGAACAGCGGGAGATCGTCCGCTACCGCCCCGCAGGATACTGCGCTTCGCAGGAATCAGCCGGCCGAGATGCAAGAGGTAGAGGTGGAAGAGGAGGAGGCATTGCCTGAACCGGCTGACGGGGAGACCGACGCCGACATGCCGGAACAGGATACTGTCAAACTATATAAGGATACTGTCAAACCTTATAAGGAGCCGGGATATGAATCTCTTGTTATTCCGACGCCGGTCGCGTCGTCTGCCGTGCTGTACTGGTCAAGATACGCCTCACTGCATGATGTTTTCGGGCCGGAGGTTACTTTTCGCGATACGCTCATCATCAATCCGCTTTTCATGCCGCTTGTCTTCAAGGAAGGGCATGTCCGGCCGATGGAAGCGCTCACTTTGTATCAGCCGGGAGATACCACGCTGAAACCTTGGGAAAAGCCGTTTTATCCCCAAAAGAAATGGTTTGAGAATGAACTGTTGAAAATACAAATCGAGGAAATGGCCTATCGCTACCTCCAGCATAGCTACATGGATTATTTCCGGTACAGCGTTCAAAGTTTGCCCAATGAAACGATTCATTTCATCCGGAAAGAAGAGACGGTCGAAGTGCCGGTCTACAGGAAAGACCCCAATCCGACGGACTACATTCCGCCGGCCAAATTCATTCCCGACCGGAGATACTGGACGTCTACGTTCCAGAGCGACTTGAAATTTACGCAGAACTACATCTCCCCCAACTGGGCGGGTGGCGGCGTGAGCAACATGAACATCCTTGCGAAGAATCTGTTGCAGTATAATTATATCAAAGACAAAGTGATATTCAACAACACGATAGAAATCAACGCCAGCATGTATAACGCCCCCAAGGATACCCTGCGGGACTACAAAATCGGAAGCGACCTGTTTCGTTATTATGGCTCTTTCGGGTACCGTGCGTTCAATAAATGGTACTATTCGATTAACGCGGAGTTTTTCACCCAGATGTTCACGAATTTCCAGGAAAATACCACGATCAAACAGGCGGCTCTGTTGGCCCCTTTTACCGTGAAACTCGAACCCGGTATGGTCTATAACCTCGCCAAAACCTATCCGGCAAAGAAAGGCCGTTCACTGAATATTGCCCTTACGGTCTCCCCGTTTTCATATAAATATATGTACAGTGTTGACCGGACGATTGATTTGGGAAGGCATGGTTTCCAGAAAGATGAAAACGATGAATATGAACATCGGTTCAGCGAATTCGGTTCTACCCTGCGCTGCGACATGACGCTGCGCCCCAACCGGAATGTCGGCTGGACTTCGAATTTCAACTACTTCACGAGTTATACCCACGTCAAGGCGGAATTTGTCAATGCGCTGAATCTGGCCATCAGCCGTTATTTTTCAACCCTGATTACGCTCCACCTCCGTTACGACGACGGCGTAGCCAGGAATCCCGATTACGATTCCTTCTTCCAGTCTAATGAGACCTTAAGTTTCGGTTTTCTCTACAGATGGTAATACCTGCTTTTTTCAAAAATAAAAAGGTAGAAAAAGAGGGAGTATATCCGATTTTATCCGTACTTTTGCCCGCATTTTGCAATGTTGAGATTACAATACATGCAGGGAACGATTCAATATACCGGTACCATTGAACGCATTGATCCTCCGGTCGTATACGTTCGGATTGTGCAACCGTCGGCTTGCAGCGGCTGTCATGCAGGCTCGTCATGTCCCGCTTCGGAGGGAAAAAGCAAAACCTTCGAAGTCGAAGACACGACGGGCAACTTCACCGTACATGAAGAAGTGATCCTGCATGGCCGGTATGGCACGGGAATGCAAGCCATTCTGTTTGCCTGCGTGATTCCGATGACGCTAATCGTGGCCGCACTGGGCGTCGCTTTCGGACTGACAGGCGATGAACTGACAAGCGGAGGTATCGGGCTGTCTGTTTTGCTTCCCTATTACGGCCTGCTTTATTTGATGCGTCGCAAACTGAACCGGAAATTCGTTTTTACTGTTTCTAAACTCCATTACTCATGACGTATATGATCTTATATTCCGTTTTGTCACTGGGCGCCATCGGAACGCTTGAGGCCATTATCCTCTACTTTGTTTCCATAAAATTCAAAGTGGAAGAAAATCCTCAGACAGGCCAGATACAGGATGTCCTGCCGGGTGCAAATTGCGGCGGTTGCGGCTATCCCGGCTGTGGCGGCTTCGCCGAAGCCTGTACGAAGGCCGGTTCGCTGGAGGGATTGAACTGTCCCGTGGGAGGACGCGAGACGATGAACCGGGTAGCGGCCATCCTGGGTATGGAAGCCGGAACCAGTGTGGCCAAAACAGCGGTCATACGCTGCAACGGGACTTGCGAGGCGCGTCCCCGACTCAATGTCTACGACGGGACGAAGAACTGCGTCATTGTCGCTGCGCTTTATGGCGGCGAAACAGGGTGCTCATACGGCTGTTTCGGTTACGGCGACTGCGTCCGCAGCTGTCCGTTCGACGCCATTCGAATCAATCCGTCGACGCAAATAGCCGAAGTGGATGAGGAAAAGTGCACCTCCTGCGGCGCGTGTGTGAAGGTCTGTCCCAAACACCTCATCGAACTGCGCAGGAAAGGCCCCAAATCACGCCGTATCTATGTCTCTTGCGTAAACAGGGACAAAGGCGGCATTGCCCGGAAAGCCTGCGCCAACGCCTGTACGGGATGTGCGATTTGTCAGAAAAAATGCGAATTTGAGGCGATTACCATTTCGAATAACCTGGCTTATATTGACGATACAAAATGCCGTTTGTGTCGCAAATGTGCGTCGGCCTGTCCGACCCATGCCATTCACGAACTGAACTTCCCGCTCAGAAAAGAAAAAGAAGAAACTATATTGAGCTGATTTTACAGATGTTAAAAACCTTTCGAACAGGTGGGATCCATCCACCGGAAAACAAGCAGGCGGCCAATTGTAAAATCACCGCATTGCCGGTGCCTGCACAGGTCGTCATCCCGCTGAACCAGCATATCGGCGCACCGGCAGAAGCGGTTGTCAAGAAAGGCGACCCTGTCAAGGTTGGTACATTACTGGCCAAAGCAGGCGGTTTTGTCTCGGCAAATGTGCATTCTTCCGTCTCCGGCATTGTTCAGAAAATCGGCGATGCATTACAGGGAAACGGCACCTCCGCGCTGTCTGTCTTTATTGACGTGGCGGGAGACGAATGGGAAGAAACGATAGACCGTACCCCGACGATTGTACGGGAATGTGCGCTCTCCGGAAAGGAAATTATCGGCAAAATAGCAGCGGCCGGTATTGTCGGACTGGGCGGAGCGACGTTCCCGACTCACGTCAAACTGTCGCCGCCTCCCGGCAATAAGGCTGAAATACTTATCATTAATGGCGTCGAATGTGAACCTTTCCTCACGTCCGACCATGCGCTGATGATGGAGAAAGGGGAAGAAATATTGACAGGCGTTCGTCTGTTAATGAAGGCTATTCAGGTGAATCGCGCCCTTATCGGCATTGAAAGGAATAAACAGGATGCTATCGCATCTCTGACGGCTCTGACTTCCGAAAAGTACAGGGAAATCGAAGTCGTTCCGTTGAAGGTGAAATATCCGCAAGGAAGTGAAAAACAACTGATCGAGGCGCTTCTCCGCCGTAAAGTGAAAAGCGAGGCGCTGCCGGTTTCCGTTGGAGCAGTCGTACAAAATGTGGGAACAGTCTTTGCCGTATACGAAGCGGTGCAAAAGAACAAACCGCTGATAGAACGGGTTGTAACAGTTGCCGGAACGGAGATTTCCCGGCCATCCAACTTGCTGGTACGTGTCGGGACGCCTGTCCGCGTGCTCCTCGATGTTGCCGGCGGACTCCCCGATACAACCGGTAAGATTATCAGCGGCGGCCCAATGATGGGACGGACTTTTGTCGGGACGGATGTCCCGGTAACCAAAGCGTGTTCCGGTATCCTGGCCTTCCCGGCGAAAGACGCCGGCCGTAAACCGGCGGATCCCTGTATCCGTTGCGCCAAATGCGTGCAGGTCTGTCCGATGCGGTTAAATCCGGCTCTGTTGATGGATGCGACTTTGTATGAGAAATGGCCGCTGGCCGAAAAGAATTACATCGCCGATTGCATCGAATGCGGGTCATGCACTTACACATGTCCGGCCTGCCGTCCGCTGTTGGATTATATCCGTTCGGGAAAAAACAGGGTAAAGGAACTTGCCCGTCTTCGAAAATCATCATAGAAAATCACGAATGGAAAAACAGTTTATAATATCTCAGTCTCCTCATATTCACAGTGGAGACAGCATTCGCAAGAACATGTACACGGTGTTGGTTGCACTGCTTCCGGCGTTTCTGGTGTCCGTCTACTTTTTCGGAGCAGGCGCACTGATTGTCACGGCAACCTCCGTTGCCTCCTGCGTTTTATGCGAATATTTGATACAACGATTTTTATTCAGGAAAAAGACAACCATCAGCGACGGTTCGGCTATCCTGACAGGTGTTTTGCTGGCATTCTGTCT
This sequence comes from Tannerella sp., assembly GCA_031283915.1. GTDB lineage: Bacteria > Bacteroidota > Bacteroidia > Bacteroidales > Tannerellaceae > Tannerella. Next base: position 20,118 of record JAITAY010000110.1, on the reverse strand, counting down.
GCCGTCCAACCTGCCCTTCTGGATCATCATCATCGGCAGCGTTGTTTCCATCGGCGTTGCAAAAATGAGTTTTGGCGGACTGGGGAACAATCCGTTCAATCCGGCACTGGTCGGACGGGTTTTCCTGTTGATTTCCTTTCCGGTACAGATGACATTATGGCCTCGCCCGATGGCATGGAATATGGCCTATTTAGATGCGGAAACAGCCGCAACGCCGTTGGCCATCCTGAAAGGACATCCGGCAAACTTCCCGGAAATCCTGGATATGCTGCTGGGTAACATGGGCGGTTCGCTGGGAGAAGCCTCCGCCATCGCACTGGCAATCGGGCTGGCCATCCTGCTGATCCGGAAAGTTATCACGTGGCATATTCCCGCGAGTATCCTGTTTACGGTGTTTATTTTTACCGATATTCTCCATCTGGCAGACCCGGAAACGTTCGTTTCGCCGTGGATGCATCTCTTTACAGGAGGGTTACTTCTGGGCGCCTTTTTTATGGCGACTGACTATGTGACTTCGCCAATGACCGTTCCCGGCATGTGGATCTACGGAGCCGGTATCGGCATCCTTACGGTACTCATCCGCGTGTTTGGCTCCTATCCGGAAGGCATCTCTTTTGCCATCCTGATCATGAATGCTTTCACACCGCTTATCAATATGTATGTCAAACCCAAAAGATATGGAGGGAAGAAAAAACAATGACAAAGCTGGAATCAAGTTTTATCAATATGTTGCTGGCGCTTGCAGGCGTCTCGCTGTTTGCCGCAGCGGCGTTGGGTCTGGTCTATTCCCTTACCGAAGCGCCGATTGCCGCCTCGAAAACGGCCGGACAGCAACGGGCTGTTAAAGAGGTTTTGCCGTCGCACGAACGCCTTGAAGGGCCGGAAACGGTGGAGGTGGAAGATCTGGGAACATTTGAGATATATAAGGCATACGACGGAGACCATCATTTTGCCGGTGCGGCCGTTACGTCGTTTTCCAAAAAAGGGTTCAGCGGTGAAATAAAGATCCTTGTCGGCTTCGACGAACAGGGTTTCATTACCGATTATTCGGTGCTGGAACAGAAGGAAACACCCGGATTGGGGACGAAGATCGTTGACTGGTTCAAGCCGGCGGTTCAGGTAAAAAAGAGTCTGGTGGAACGGCTCACAGGATATGAAGCAAGCTCCGGCGAGCGGAAAAACTCGATTATCGGTAAGAATCCGGCCGTCGATGCACTGACGGTGGCGCAGGACGGCGGCGACATCGACGCCATCACGGCCGCCACCATCAGCAGTCGTGCCTTTTTGGAAGCTGTACGCAATGCCTGTGCCGCTTATTCAAACAATCCCGGTGCTATGGATGCAGCAAGCGGCGCCACTTCCCATACGGAAAGTAGCGATTCCGGAACAAAACTAATTAATATGGAAAATGATGAAAGCAAATAACCATCTGAACATCCTGTTGAACGGGATCGTGAAGGAAAACCCGATTTTCGTTTTGCTGCTGGGGATGTGTCCGACACTGGGTACTACGACTTCCGCACTGAACGGACTGAGCATGGGACTGGCCACGATGTTTGTGCTGATATGTTCCAACATGGCCATCTCTTCAGTGAAGAATCTCATTCCGGATAAAGTACGTATTCCGGTTTATATTGTGATTATTGCAACCTTCGTTACGATGGTGGAAATGATGATGCAGGCATATATCCCTGCGCTGTACAAAAGTTTGGGGCTGTTTATTCCGCTGATTGTGGTAAACTGCATCGTACTGGGACGCGCCGAGACCTTTGCCGCAAGAAACAACGTATTCAAGTCGATGCTGGACGGCATCGGCGCCGGTCTTGGATTTACCTTTGCGCTCACCTTGCTGGGCGCCGTACGCGAGTTGCTCGGAACGGGCAGGGTTTTTACGTTCCCGCTGTATCCCGAATCGTTCGGCATTCTGGTGATGGTACTTGCTCCGGGAGCCTTCATCGCTTTGGGATATTTGATTGCCGTTATTAACAAAATCAGGAAAGTGTAACTGTCATGATGACTTATATTCTTATATTTATCAGCGCCGTATTCGTCAACAACATTGTTCTGGCGCAGTTTTTGGGCATCTGTCCGTTTCTCGGGATTTCCAGGAAAATCGAAACGGCCACCGGCATGAGTGGCGCCGTCGCTTTTGTGATGACCCTTTCAACGATTATCACTTACATCATCCGGAAGGCCGTGTTGGAACCGTTCCAAATCGGTTTCCTGCAGACCATTGTCTTTATTCTGATTATTGCTGCATTAGTACAGATGGTGGAAATTATCCTGAAAAAAATATCGCCGGCGCTGTATCAGTCTTTAGGTGTGTTTCTGCCGCTGATAACCACGAACTGTACCATACTGGGAGTGGCGATTATGGTCATTCAAAAAGAATTTAACCTGTTTGAAAGCGTGATTTTTGCCATTTCGACGGCCATTGGTTTTGGCTTGGCGCTCACTTTATTTGCGGGACTTCGCGAACAGTTGAGTATGGTTCAGTTGCCCAAAGGAATGGAAGGCGTGCCCATTGCACTGATTACGGCAGGATTGCTGGCGATGGCGTTTATGGGATTTTCGGGAATCGTTTGAGTGAAGGAAGAAGGAAGAGAGGAAAAATCGCATTATAAAAGAAATTTCAATCAAATAAAAAGTATATGGAAAAAAGAATTTTGGTCACCGGAGGTACGGGATATATCGGTTCGCACACGGTGGTCGAACTGCAAAATGCAGGATATGAAGTCGTCATAGCAGACAATTTGTCCAATTCAAATATCGGCGTACTGGACGGGATTGAAAGCATTACGGGAATCCGTCCGTCGTTTGAGGAACTGGACTGCAATGACAGGGCGGGACTGGAAAATTTATTCACGGCCTATCCGGGCATAGAAGGAATCATCCACTTTGCCGCCAGCAAAGCCGTAGGCGAATCGGTACAGCAACCGCTGAAATATTACCGGAACAACCTGGTAACGTTAATCAATCTGCTGGAACTGATGCCTGAATACGGCATGGAGGGGATTGTTTTCTCTTCCTCCTGTACCGTCTACGGCCAGCCGGACATTTTACCCGTGACCGAAGACGCGCCGATCAAACCGGCGTGTTCGCCCTACGGAAATACCAAGCAAATTTGCGAAGAAATCATTCGTGACACGATTTATGCCGGAGCGCCCTTCAAAAGCATCCTCCTGCGCTACTTCAATCCGATTGGCGCCCATCCGAGTGCGGAAATCGGAGAATTGCCCCTCGGCACGCCGCAAAATCTGGTTCCGTTCCTAACCCAGACGGCTGCCGGTATCCGTCCCGAACTGTGCGTTTTTGGTAATGACTACGATACGCAGGACGGCTCCTGCATCCGCGATTACATCAACGTCGTCGATTTGGCCAGGGCGCACGTGATTGCGATGAACCGGATGCTGGAAGGGCTGTCAGACGAACCGGCCGAAGTGTTTAACCTGGGAACCGGCCGCGGTGTGTCGGTACTTGAATTGATTCGGACGTTTGAAGAAAGTACGGGCGTCCATGTGCCCTGCAAAATCGTGGGCCGACGTGAAGGAGATATTGAAAAGGTCTGGGCTGACCCGAAACACGCCAACGAAGTATTGGGCTGGACAGCTCGGGAATCGCTCGAAGACACGCTTGTTTCGGCCTGGAAATGGCAGCAGCGTAACTAATAATTAATGATAAGTCTAAAGGGACAAAATACAGGTAGTACATAATCCTCCCGTGCGAGACCTGTTTCTCAAGATTTGGCGTAGAGACGTTCGCGAAGTTCGGAGATAGCCGGGTCGGAGATATAATCGTCATATTCCATGATCTTGTCGATATGTCCGTTGGGCGTCAGTTCGATGACGCGGTTGGCCACGGTCTGGATAAACTCATGGTCATGGCTGGCGAACAGAATGTTCCCCTTGTAACTGCATAACGTGTTGTTGAAAGCCTGAATGGATTCCAGGTCGAGATGGTTGGTCGGCGTGTCGAGGATGAGCGTATTGGCATCCCTGAGCATCATGCGCGAAATCATGCAACGCATCTTCTCGCCTCCGGACAGCACGCTTACTTTCTTCAACAGTTCTTCGCCCGAGAAGAGCATCCGCCCCAGAAAGCCTTTGAGGAAGACGTCGTTTGTTTCCTTCGCAAACTGACCGAGCCATTCGAGAAGGTTGCAGTCGGAGTTGAAATATTTCGCATTATCCAGAGGCAAATAGGCGGTAGTGATCGTCTGTCCCCATTTATACGTCCCGCTGTCGGGCATTTCTTCGCCGTTGATAATCTGGAACAGGGCTGTCATGGCACGCGGGTCGCGACTGATGAATACAATCTTGTCGTCCTTTTCAACGTTGAAGTTGAGGTCTTTGAACAATACCTCGTTCTCGATGCTCTTCGTCAGCCCGCTGACTTCCAGAATCTGGTTGCCCGGTTCGCGTCCCAGCGTGAAAATGATTCCCGGATAGCGGCGCGAGGAAGGCTGTATCTCCTCGATGTTGAGTTTCTCAATCATTTTCTTGCGGCTGGTTGTCTGTTTCGATTTAGCTACGTTGGCGCTGAAACGGCGGATAAATTCCTCCAGTTCCTTTTTCTTCTCTTCGGCTTTCTTATTCTGCTGTTGCAGCTGTCTCAGGGCTAACTGGCTTGATTCGTACCAGAAACTGTAGTTGCCGGCAAAAAGTTTCAGTTTGCCGAAGTCGATATCGACGGTGTGGGTGCAGACGGAGTCGAGGAAATGGCGGTCGTGACTGACGACAAGCACTGTCTGTTCACAGTTGGCAAGGTAATTCTCGAGCCAGGTCACCGTCTCGAGGTCGAGGTCATTGGTCGGCTCGTCCAGCAGCAGGTTGTCCGGTTTGCCGAACAGGGCGCGCGCCAGCAGAACACGTACTTTCTGCTTTCCACTCAGGTCTCTCATCAGGCTTCCATGCAAAGATTCCCGGATTCCCAGTCCGCTCAGCAGTGCGGCAGCGTCGCTCTCGGCGTTCCAGCCTTCCATTTCGGCGAATTTCTCTTCCAGTTCCGAGGCGCGCAGACCGTCGGCATCGCTAAAGTCCTCTTTGGCATAAATGGCATTCTTCTCCGTCAGGATGTCCCACAGTGTTGTGTGTCCCATCAGTACCGTGTCCAGTACCGTATATGCGTCAAAAGCGAAATGGTCTTGCGTGAGGACGGAAAGCCGTTCGCCCGGGGCAAAGGAAATCCGGCCGCGCGTGGGTTCGAGGTCGCCGCTGATTGCCCGTAAAAAAGTGGACTTTCCCGCGCCGTTGGCGCCAATGACGCCATAACAGTTGCCCGATACGAATTTCAGGTTCACGTCCTGAAACAGGATACGCTTCCCGAAGCGTATTTCCAAATCGCTGATTGTAATCATGTCTCCCGTTGTTATTGTTTTCGGCGGCAAAGGTACGGAATATAATTGAACCGCGGAAACCACGCTGGCGCAGAGCCAGAGTAGGCGCATCTTCCTTTTGTCATTCTCGCAAAGAGCCGCAAAAGGAGGGCTAAGGAGCTGTCTGTAAATAAACCACCCATTTACGGGTCTGTTTTTCACCATACTTCCTCCTGAAAATGCTTACATACCCCGGTATGCACGCATTTTCAGTCGTTGGATGGCAAAAAACATCTCCCGTCAATGGGGATGGTTTATTTACAGACAGCTCCTAACTCTTTTTTTGAGGCGCTATTCACAGAAATAAGGATGCAGAGTGCAGGGTACAAGACCGAGCCTGGGGTGCAGACGGTTTTTGCAAAGTATGTTCAGCAGAGACGGCGAAAACACCCAAATTGACCGAAGATGGTAAGAAACGCCTGACGGGACTTTAATGCATTATATTCTCCGGTGAGCCGGTTCGTTTTTTGTCTTGTAGCACGGTGTTAATCTTTCTTCTTCAGCACGATATTCACTTCTTTTTGTGCCGGGCCATGATTCCAACGATCATCGCCCTTGTCGTAGTAATCGCTGTCGCTGATGGCGACCGGAATGGTATCGTTCCGATAAGCGCCGTTCTTCTCGCCGTCGATGTCGGAGGCGATGATTGCAAATTCTTCCGACGGAAAAGCCTGTACCTGGACGGAATAACGACCTTCGGCATTGCTTAGCGCCGGATATCCCTCCTGTTCATATCTGGCAACTTCAATCTTGATGTCCGGCACCGGTTCGCCGGATTCGTTGCTCACCCTGCCCCGGAAAGTATAGGAAGCATGTGGCACTCCGTATTCGGGAGCGTCCGCATGGAAGACGGAGCATCCCGGAAAGCCCAACAACGTTAACAAACCGGACAGCGCCCAGTTAGTTCCTTTTATAAACGGTCGAAAATTCTTTTTCATATATACTTGTATTTATTGTTATGTATCAATACCGTAAGGATGAAATGAAAAGCACATTCGCTGCATACGCTATACAAATTCTTTTTTCTTCTACCCATAGCGGTATTCTTAAAGTACAACCCGCAGTACGCTCGACCTACAGCTTGCAGTACTCCGGGAATAACCGAGTCTGATCCATTGCACGCAAGGATAGAATCGAAAACGTATGTACGTGCTTCTTTCAACAACACCGCAGGATGTGAGAACTGCTCTGTGTTCGCGTCCATGCACAGGAGTATTATACTGCACGCGATATTGTTTTATGCATAAAGAGGTGGTTAGAGGTTAGAAAAAAAAGTGCAACAGAGCCTCCGCAAGGCTTTAGCCCAATTCCCTCCACATTGCCGTCAGTTTTAACTGACGGGTAAGTAAGTAGACAGTCAGACAGCGTGAGCAGACAGTCAGACAGCGTGAGCAGACAGTCAGACGGCGTGAGCAGACAGTCAGACGGCGTGAGCAAACAGTCAGACGGCGTGTGTTGGCAGAAAAATGGCGTGTGTCGACAGTCGGACGGCGTAAGCAGATCAAAGAAGACAAACAAAAAAGTTACTGGGCTAAGGCCTGTCGGGCCATAGGGTGGATGACTTTTACGCCTGCGGGAGATTTGGGGTTTATTTCCGGGCAGCGCCTACTCCTTGCTTTCAGTATCTGCCGCTTGGTTCATGGTCACATATTCTTTCGGCGATACGCCGTAATAGTCACGGAACGCCTGACAGAAATAGGAAGGTGAAGAAAATCCGACCGTATAGGCAATCTCGGAAACGGTCAGATTGCGCTCCTGCAACAAGTGTACCGACTTCTGCAGACGCAGTTGACGGATATAAGATATGGGGGATTTTCCGGTCATTTCCTTTATTTTCCGGTTCAAATGCGTCCGGCTCATCCCTAATTCCCTGCACAGGACGTCCACACATAAATCCGGATGGCTCAATCGGGATTGAAGCACTTCGTTCAATTTCTTCATGAGCTTGTCATGGTTACGCGATGGGATGACGGGCGAAGAGGCTTCCGCAGAAGCAGTCGGAGAATACTTGCTTCTCAGTTTTTCCCGGCTGTCAATCAAACGCGCCATCGTGACTTTCAGGAAATTTATATCAAAAGGCTTGGCGATATAGGTATCGGCGCCATGTTGCAATCCTTGGATCTGGTGTTCTACGGAAAAATAGGCTGTAAGCATGATAAAGGGAATATCCGCGCATTTTTCATTGTGCCGTATTTTTTCACAAAACGCGATGCCGCTCATTTCGGGCATCATCATATCGCTGATGATTAAGTCCGGCTCGTTTTCAAGCGCCAGACGTAACCCTTCCCGGCCATTGACGGCTTCGATTACATGATACATTTCCCTGCATTCGGAACTAATCAGTTGACGGATATCTTCATCGTCATCCACCACCAACACCGTATGACGGGAATGAAAATTCGGTTTCGGTCTCTTTTTGGCAAAGCGTTTGTCGGCCGGAAGCGCCGGTTTCATTTCGAGGGAGGTCTCCGCCTGGTGCGTCTTTGAAATTTCCTCCGGACGATAAAACTCCTTCCGGAACGGGAGACTGACAACGAACAGACTTCCTTTTCCTTCCTCACTTTCCAAATGGATTTCACCGTGATGCAGTTGAATGAGTTTGCCGGTGAGGTGTAACCCGATTCCGGAACTGTGGGCATAGCCGAAGGATTGGGGGTCAAGCATGTAAAAACGATCAAATATCCGTGTCTGCTGATCGGGCGGGATGCCTTTTCCCGTGTCTTGGATCGAAATCACCAGCCATTTGTGTTCTCGAATGGCAAGAGTAATGTCGATGGCTCCTTGCTTCGTATATTTAAAGGCATTGGAGATTAAGTTGAAAAGCGCTTTGGAAACGATATCCATGTCAATGTATCCGGTGATTTCAGCGGGTTCGGCCCCAAAGGTATATGCCAGCTCTTTTTCTGCCGCCAGATCGTTGAATGAATTTTTCAAATCCCTGACAAAAACAGTAATATTGGTTTCTTCTACTTGCAGTTTTTTCTTCCCAAATTCTACGGAACGCAGATCCAGGATTTGATTGACGAGTTGTAATAACCACATGCCGTTTTTATACATCGCATTGTACGTCTGCATCAGCGTGGCATCCGTATTTTTACTGATGAGTTTACCCAAAGGAGAAAGGATCAGGGTCAAAGGCGTCCGGATCTCATGAGAAATATCGGTAAAGAATTGCAGTTTTGCCTGTGTCAATTGCTCTTGCCGTCTGATAGAAACGCGGTCGCTGATATAGCGGTAAGCCAGGTATCCGACACTCAGAAGCAGGATAAGGTAGCCCATTTCAGCCCATTTGGTAGCCCAGAACGGCGGAAGTGTCCGAATGGAAAGTTGGCGGAGACAGGCGTGTTCCCGGTCATTGATCCACGCCCGGACATGCAGTGTATAGTCACCGGCGCCAAGATTGGTATACGTCACCATCTTGTTTTTTACCGTCAGCCATTGCTTGTCAAATCCTTCCATCATCACTTCGTAATGCACTTTATCGGGTGAATGGTATTCAATGGCCGAAAATTCGACGGAAAAACTGTTTTGCTGATGGGTAAAAGTCACGTTATCCGAATAATTGACCGTCTTTTTCAATACATCCCGGGGCGAATCAATGGTTACCTGTTCATTGAATATGTACAAACCGGTAAACAGCAGATTGATCGGTTCCGTTTGGGTTGATTTCCTTTCGGAAGGGTTGAAGAGTGTAATGCCATTCATCGAACCGGCAATAAATACGCCTTCCTCGGTCTTGAAAATGGCTTTTTTCATAAACTCATTCGTATACAACCCGTCGGCAGTCGTATAATTTGTGAATCTTTCGCTTTCCGGATGATACATGGACAGGCCATCGCTGGTAGTAATCCATAGATTAGAATCGCTGTCTTCTTCAATACCGGCGATGATGCTGTTAGGCAGTCCGTCTTTGATGCCGTAAAGTTTTATGTTTTCCCGGTTTCGATCCATACGAACCAGCCCGTTTTGAGTCCCTGCCCACAGATTTCCTTTGGAATCTTCCTTCAGGCAGGAAACTACATCATTCGGAAGTCGTTTGTTTTTCGACGTATAAGACGTAAAAGACTTGGTTCTTCGGTCGTAGGAACAAAGTCCGCGAAAAGTGGCGATCCATACAAGACTGTCGTGACTGAAACGTATCATGTTGCAATAGTTATCTATCAACTGGTTGTCGGTATTTTTGGATTCGTCGCGGATCAAATATTCAAAGGTACGGTCGTCAGGATGGTAAATATTGATGCCTCCCCCACTGGTAGCAAACCAGAGTCTCCCGTCCGCATCTTCCTGGATGTCCCTGATATGCGAACTGAGCAAGCCGTACGGAGGGGCTCCTTTGGTCAATTTCAGGTCAAACCGATCCGTCGACCGGTTATAACGCACCGCTCCGTCCAAAAATGTCCCGAACCAGAGATATTGCTTGGAGTCTTCACAAATGCTTAACGCCACATGATCGAACAAACGGCTTTCATGCCCTCTACCGTAATGGGCAATCAAGTTCATCTCTTTGTCTAAGCGATACACGCCTTTCCCATCGACGCCGAGCCATAATTCATGGAACGAATCCATATAGATCGGCTGTACGGCGCCTTCTCCAATGGTTGGTTTCCCCGCATAGGGGTTAAAATGATAGTTCGTAAAGAAAATCTTTTCCTTCGGCACCATAAGTACCCCTTTCTGAAAAAGCCCCATCCAGATATTTCCCTGTTTGTCTTCGAAGAGCGTCTGCACTTTCGTATTCGATAAGTCCACCGTCGAACTCCGGATGTTTAAATCCTTGATCTTTCCTTCTAAAGTGGAAAAAACGCCAAAGCCACTACCCATGGTCCCTATCCATATCTGATTTTGACTGTCCTTGTGCAGATGACTGATTTTATACGCCTTATAGTCCATGGTATGAAAAGACTGGCTGGCAAAAGAAAAAATATTGATTCCGCCGGTGAGGGTTCCCACCCAAACGTTGCCGTCTGCATCTTCGCATATCGAAGAAATTTCATTGGAGGAAATACTTTGTTTATCACCCGGATAATATCGAAATGTACGAAAAGTGCCGTTAGAGGGGTTATAAACGCTCAACCCTTCTTGCCCGGAGCCAAACCAGATATTTCCGAAACGGTCTTCATATATCACATTGATATGGTCGCTGCATATCCCTGAATTTAACGTATTCAAATAAAGATACTCGTTTTTCTCCGCGTCAATTCGGACGACGCCACTTCCTGAGATGCAGGCCCAGATAAATCCTTTACGATCCTCCATCAGGAAATAAAACTGCGAAATCTCCCGTTTCCCGTCAAAATGAAGGATTTTAAACGGAGTGAACCGGTCTGTCATGCGATCGTACAGACAGAGTCCGGTTAACGTGGCGACCCAGAACCGTCCCTTACGGTCTTCATAAACGGTCCGGATATGGTTATCTATCAACGAAGTCGTATCATCGGATCGATTCCTGTATACGACAAACCGGCTTCCGTCAAAACGATTGAGTCCGTCTTCGGTGGCAATCCAGATATACCCTTCTTTATCTTGTGTAATTGAACTGATATAACTGCTCGAAAGCCCGTCGCTTACGTCGTAACATTGGGATTGTTGCGCCGCAGCCGTAAACGAGATCCAGAGAATGGATATAATGGCAATGACACAAAACCGTTCATGGCGATTTGAGAAATCAAGTTTCATTTGTGATAATTGTTAAGTGTACAAATATACAGTGTTTGGTTATAATGACAATAATATGCCTGAGTTTTGAATAAACAAACCTTATATGTAATCAATAGAGACGCACGACCGTGCGTCTCTACCATCATAATGACAGCAGGTTTGCCCCTCATGGCGAGGTACGAAGCAATTCGGTAACCATGTCATAAAATTATGCCGCGCGCAATTGCAGTTTAAAAAACACGACGATTCAAAATTAAATAAGGGAAGGCGCAGTACCCCTTTCCGGGCAAGAGGTTTTCCGGGTAATGGATTCGGCAAGCGTCATTACCGGTATACAGGATTGTGTGCTGCCCGCCTGTGACGGGAGACGCAGCCGGGAATCCGACCGGCTTTCGCCGAGATAGTTGAACGCATTCCGGCAGTTTTAACTGCGGTCGGTGGCAGGATGGCAGGGCAACCGCATCAAAACTTTTCTCACTCAAGGCAGGGTGGTTTCCACTCCGAAAGCCCCCATCCTCGCTTTTTGTGACAACGTCCTCGCTAAAAGCGACAAAATGGCAGTTGTGAGATTGGTTTTCGTTGAACCTGATTTTGGTGCGGTTGCTCTGGCAGGATGGAGCTGAGCTGAATTTTATAAAAAATGCATTTGCCAGTTGAGTCTGTGAACTGAAAAAACACAGGAAAGCTTTGCGGGTTGAGAAATATTTGTACCTTTGCACCCGTATTAAAAACGGGATGTAGCACAGTTGGCTAGCGCGCCACGTTCGGGACGTGGAGGTCGGACGTTCGAGTCGTCTCATCCCGACAAACAGTCATTTAATTTTCTGAAACGCAGGCAATTAAATACTGTCGTAGTTATGTTGCCGGGACAGTTCCGGGACGAAGTTTAGTATAACTTTTTTCTTGTCTTGAAACCTGACGGATTCGAGACAAGAAAAAAAAATGCCTGAAAGTCAAAAAAATCGCGCAGTCGCGCAAATAGTATCCTATACAATTCCCCGCCTGTACACGGGCAAAGAATGGTATGTTGGATGGAATTCCTTTGATCCTGTTGAAAAGAAAATGCGCAGGAAAAAAATCAAACTCAATCACATTCACAGTAAAACGGAACGGCGGAAATATGCCGCTGATCTTGTTGCTCGCGTGTATGAACAGTTACGCCGGGGATGGAATCCGTGGATAGAACTGGAGAACAGCAAAAGCTACTCTACCCTTACCGACGTATGTGCCCATTACGACAAACTCATTACAAAAAAAGCGCAGGACGGCATCTATCGCGAAGACACCTATACCTCCAACATGTCCTACCTGCGAAATTTAAAGAAATATAACGACACGGTAACAACTTCAATCACGTACATTTATCAGTTAGACAGGCAGTATATCATTGATTTCCTTGAACATATATACATCGACCGCAAAAATTCGGCACAAACAAGAGACAACTATCTTGCGTGGCTAAGAACCTTTTCCGAGTTTCTGGTACACTACGGATATGTCAAGTCAAAACCGACCGACGGAATAGAATCTTTCAGTAAATGGCAAAAGAGGAAGGAACGCGAATATCTGCCCGAAAACATACTTGAACTGGTAAAGGAAAAGGCAGAAAAAAAGAACAGGTATTTCCTGTTGGCGAGTTATATTCTGTTCTACTGTTTTATCAGGCCAAAAGAGATGAGCCGTTTGAAGATACAAGATTTCAACGTTAAGAACCGGACGATCATCATAAAAGGGGAGCAAAGCAAGAACCGTCGGACGGCTGCCGTCACGCTGCCCGTCAAGATCGTTCACTTGATGATAGATTTGCATATCTTCGATTCTCCGGGAGATTATTATCTTTTTTCGAGTAAACTGATGCCCGGAAAGGAGTATTGCAGTGAAAAGCAATTCCGGGATTTCTGGCAATATCATATCCGCAAGCCGCTTGGACTGCCGGCAAAATACAAGTTCTACTCGTTGAAAGACACCGGCGTCACAATGATGTTGCGTGCCAATACCGACGTGCTGAGCGTCCGTGACCAGGCGCGACATTCGTCCATCCTGATAACGGATACATATACGCCGCATGATATTGCAAAAGCCAATCCGCTTATCGACAAATTTACCTGCAATTTTTAATATCATATATGACATGAGTAAATTGCTCACCTGAAGGAATAAATCATTCCGACCCCGAAGCCGTTGCGACGAAAATCGGTATTATACATTATATAATATCCCGTTTTCCTGTAAAAAATGCCCCCGCCCACCGCCGCCCCATGCAGCGTATGATACTGCATCATCACATAGGGCCTCCAGGTGGGCGTAACATACCGGATGACCTCCCTGTTCACCGGAATGAACGTGGTGCTCAAGTCCTGCAACCGGTTATACTGCACGGTCGCCCGGACATTCATCTCCCCGCTTTCGCTGTCAAACAACTGTTCTTCATACTTCCGTTCGAGATTCCAGTCATAGACTGTCGGGCGCAGATCGGCGCTGTCCGGAAACACGATCCCCGCAGGAATATCGATATCCGCCAGCCTCAGTCCTCCCCGCAGGCTGTCGGGGAGCAGTTCCGTGCGGGCAACCGGCAGCGCGAGCGACGCCGTGACCGGTTCGCCACGTACGGAATGCACTTCCTCACTTAGCGTCATGCGGCTCATCGCCAGCCCGTAACCCAGGCAGACGCCCAGAAGCAATGACAGCATGACCGTCAGCAGCAGACTTGCCAGTTCCTTCATGATTACCGCGTCAGAGTGACAATTCCTTTACCAGCCTTTCCACCGTATTTATCATGGAAATCATCAACGTCGCATAGTTCGGCGCAGTGGCATACTTCGAACCCTTCACATCCACAATACGGCGGGCAAATTCGCGCGGATCTTCCCGGTAAGGCCACGCATCCGCATAACCGGCCTTTTTCAGCACGGCCAGGTGGTCAGCCAGGCAAGCCTCCAGCGAATCATAGACGCGGAACAGCCGGTAGACGCGATAGTTCCACAGACCCGTCTTTTCGTCCAGCGTCACCGATTCAACTTCTTCCGGGAGCGTGAATTTCACGTCCGGCTTATCGAAGACTTCAGACGTCAGCTTGAGTACCGTTTCGCCCTTCCAGGAACTGCCCTTCATGATGCCGAAGACATTGTTCGATATTCCGGCGATGCGCCAGCCCGTCTCAAGGGCGGCCTGCGCGGTGACAAAAAGCGGTGGGATGCATATTTCACGCTTCCACAGCCGATCGGCCGCAGGATAAATTTGCTTGACAAAATCAAGCTGTTGTGCTTTACTCGCCATCTTTTTCCTTTAAAAAATCATTTAACAGAGGAATATACTTTAAAAACTCTACCGATAAGAGATAATGAATGAACTGGAGGAATTTGTCATGCGGAAAGAGTACGCGAAGATTTTCCACAATCGAAAGACCTTCCACATAAACAATACACCACACTTCAATCTTCACCACGGACAGCGTGGTCTCCTCCGTCACCTGCATCCCTTCGCACACATAGAACGTGAGCGCCATCACACACATGTAGACGAACATCTTCACGAAGCTCCAGCGCAGTTTGCCGGATTTAAAGCTCCAGTGTCCGCACTTCTTGCGCGATTTGAGGACGCCCGAAACGAAGTCAGCCAAAAACAGCACCGCCACCAGTCGCATCAGAAAGCCAATCGGTTCGAAGCAGGCAGCCACGCAGCCGGCCAAAAACAGGAGGTATTTCCAGATTGCATTCATTCATTTTCCTTTTTAAGGAAGGGAGCGCCAAAAGTGGTCGAATTTGACCGCTTAAAAAAACGCCCCCTCCATGATCATACTTTAAGCCGTTTTGACTGTAAATAAAGACTTTATCAAATCGTATGCGCCGCTGGCGGTCAAGCCGGCCCCGGCGCCGTAGAAGACGGCCATCCACCAGGCAAGTCCCTGCAGGAACTGCGCCCATCCGAAATGCCACGCCAGCAGGCTCGCCAGGATAGCCACACCGACCGAAACCAGGATTTTCAGCCACGTCTTTTCAGCCACGACCGGAATAATCTTAGCCAGCTGGGTGACCACCAGCGAGACGGCGGCCACAATACCGGTAAAGGTGGTCAGGTCAAGGGCAGCCGGACTGCCCGCATCCGCAGGCGCTTCCTGCGCATACACATACACAGCGCCTCCCAGGGAGAGCGACATCATCAAAGTAAACAAAAATAAAAAACGTTTCATATCAATTGAATTTAATGGACTTGCGTCCGGTTAATAGTATGTTTAATTGTTCATTTTCAGGGTTATTTCCATCCGGCAGGAATGGCATCAAAATCATCCAGACCTGAACACAGATAAAAGCATACTCCTCCGTTGATGGAAGCCGGATAGCCGGGCTGTCCGGCACGTTCCCACAGTTTCACCCCATCCGATCCGGAGGGCGTGGAACCGGTCAATGATAAGCACCTGAAAAAACACTGATAGAATGAAGTTATTCCTTTATTGTTATCAAAAAGCAAATTGGGAATAGCGATAAGCGGACTTTGTGCAAACGCATTTTCGATATCACGCAAAGCCGGACAGTTTGCAAAAAGTATTTCCGGAACTGTTGCCAGGGAAGAGTATAAGAAATTCGTTCTGAATACTTCAAGTTTTGAAAGCGTCGAAAACAAGCCGGCAGGAATAGATGTCAGAGATGAACAGTAGGCAAACATAGATACAAAAGATGTTATATTCACATTATACCGAAACAGGTCTTCCGGTATCGAAGAAAGTGAGCTTTGCACAAAAACGTTACTCATTGAGGTAATCTGTGTCAGTGAATTAAACAGCGTTTCCGGAACGGTGGTTATTTTTGTGGAGTCAAAACAGCCATACAAATTTGTATCCGCATCGTTTTTAATATTTGCAAACAAAGAAGCCGGAACATCGGTCAATCCCGATGCTCTGAAAAGCCACGTAAAATCATAAGCGTTTGTATTATATTGAAACAGGCTGCCCGGTACGGATTGAAGGGCGGTACATACAGCGAATAATGATTTAAACGAAATGGCATTGATATTGTATCTGAACAGGTTGGCCGGTATGGACAATGCGAGAGGACTGCTGTCAAACAGATTATCAAAATATAATACCTCCGTATTATAGCGAAACAGATCCTCCGGAATGGAGGTTAACAGGCAATGGCTGAATGCATACCGAAAAGAAGTGACCTTCGTACTGTCCCTGAAGATGTCCTTGCTGATTGAAGCCAAACCGGTTTGGGAGAATACCCTGTCATAATTAAGCACTTCCGTAGCGCCGGAAAAAACATGGTCGGGGATAGCTGTCAAAGAGGTACATCCCCAAAAAACGGCGTTCATACTGGTTGCTGTCGACTGATAAAAACAGTAATCCGGTACAACTTTTAAAGAGGTACAGGATGAAAACAGGTATTCAAATGTGCTGATTTGTCTGTTATTGTAGAATGAAGGCGCATTATGCAACTTGGGGCAGTTGGCGAAAACTCTTATTGCCTCCTTTAGTTTTGTATTGTTTGCAAACAGGTTGACCGGGATATTGACAAGAGATGCACATGTAAAGAACAGAGTATTAATATATTCCAAATTCGGACAGCCGGCAAATAAATATTCCGAAACCTCTTCCAGCGACGAACACTGAGAGTACATAGATGTTGCAGTGGTTAACAGTGGCGCCTGCATTTGGGTTAACGTATATTCGAGGGAGGAACATCCCTGAAACATGAATCCGACAGTAGTAACCTGATCGAATTTCACCCGGCGTTCTACCTGTGACAGATTTACGCAACCATAACAGGCATTTTCCATCGACACCCAACCCAGATCGCCCCATCTGTCAACAGCGGTCAGGTTATTTCCCCAGTTAACCTGAGAGACAGATGCATTATATGCGCTGAGATTAGTAGACATATTGTCCGCATGACCCATCACGACAACGGAATATTCACCGGCAGCGGAATAGGTATGCTGCGGATAGTCTCCCGTAACGGTTTCTTCGGTACCGTCGCCCCAGTCGACCGTAAGACTTACATTGCCTGTAAAGGGGAGCGAGTTCAGCAGCCGGTTGGATGCAACGTTCAGCGTGGCCATGAACAGTTTGTCGAGAATATGACTGTCTTCCGGCACAGCGGGCGAGTGCAGCGTATCGTCGTCGACCAGCCGGATGGACAGCGTGACGTTCTGAGGCTCGACCGGATGCACGGCGTGCGTGAATTCGTCCGCCGTTACGCGAACCTCGCGCCGCACGCCGGACGAATCGATCAGGTAATGGCGATCGCTCTGCAGCAGGTCGCGCATGAACAGCAATTCGTCGAGCGTCTTGTAACCCGATTCCGCATGGATGACTTCGCGCAGCTTCTGACGGTCATTGCGTTCGATGTAGTCGTCGACACTGAAGTCATAAACGTTATAACTCTCATCCCCCACTTCAGGCTCGTATTCGCTCCTGCCCGTTACTTCCAGCCGCTCCGACACGCCGTAAGAGTTCGTGAACTCCAGCACGAACCGTTCCGGTACCCGCGCAGCTTCAACAAGGTCGATGGTCATCACATAGCCCATAAAAAGAGGGATGGACAGCTGCTTTGGACGCTCGGACAGCGAACGGACAAAAGCCTCGATGTTAAAGGCATAGACCTTCCCCGGTTCAGTAGCGGGGAAGATGTACGTCTCACCGGTGTCGGCGGTCACCCGGTGTGTCTTGCCGGTGGCGATGAAACACAGCGGAGCCAGTTCATCATCCCGCAGCACGAGCCGGGAAGAGGACGTTCGTGTGGTCATGAAAAACTGCCGTTGCGTGTTCATCAGCCGCCAGGCGAAGATGTCGCTGCCTTCTTCCCGCAGGAACCGGAGCATCTCTTTGGAGATGCCGCCCCGGTAGGCGCGGGCGGCATGGGTGAGCGTGGCATCGTCCTGACGGAAGGTGATCGTGAAGTCGATGTACATGCGTTCCACCTCGCTGACAATCGCATCGGGACTCACCAGCGCCGACGGTTCGGCAAAGCATGGCTTCAAAATGTCCTGCACCGCCATATCGCCCGTGTCCTGCGCGTCTGTCCCCACCGGCACGAAGATACCGGCATAGACCGGATCGCCGTCAACCTCGATGTCGAACTCTATCGGATATTCCTGCGTGTCGGAAAAGAGTTCGAACATGACCGGGTTGTCGACCAGAAAGTGCAACGGCGGGACCGTCCTGAATGATAATGATGCCATAGTCGTAATTTCCGGCGAAAGTAGAACGGCGGGAGCGGAAATGAAAGGACACTCAGCGGCGGGTTCAGGAGTATACGATGGCGGCAGGCGCGTAGGTGGCTGTCGTGGTCACCTTGACATCCGGAAGCCCGGTTGCCTTGGCGACGGTATTGTATACAAGACTGAGCTGTTCCTGGTTTTGGAACTGCTCTTGGGTGGGAGGCAGTATGAAGAGCATCCGGGTATCATGCTCCGTGCCGTCGGCAGTCGTATAGAATCCGTAACCAAACCCGTATTCCATGTACTGAGGGCTTAGGGTGGGAACCTTTACCACAGTGATTACCTTCCAGTAGTATTGCTGATTGGAATAAACCGGTATCTGCTGTTCCGCCTCCAGATCATACGGACGGTAGAGGCGCAGCGTGCGGAGCGTACATTCGTTCAGGCTGTCCGAAGGGGCGTTCAGTTTGAATTTAAGCTGTTCCACAATCAGGGGCTGCAAGTTCAGGAACATGACGCGGTCGGTTTTTAAGTTGACCAGTTCCGCGCCGGTAAACCTCAAGTTGCATTTGACTTCCTGATTCGAATGTCGCAGGAAGGCGTCATAGGACTTCCAGAATCGGTTATACAGGCCGTCTTCCCGATTAATGGTTAACGAAAGATCATATCTCTTGCCTTCGGAATCATACATGAAATGACCATGTACATCCCGGTTGATTTGAGAGGCAAAAAACCAGTTGTACCGGTTCGAAGCCGTGTAGTCGGTCAGTCCCCATCCGAAGGAAAAGGCCAGTCTCGCGGGATTTTCTTCCTCCTTCGGCGTTTCTCCTTCGACCACGATATCAGAATAATGATGTTTCACATTCGCACCATAGTAAAGAATGTTACCAATTCTGCTGATAAAATCAAACGGTAAACACAAATCGGACATCTGTATTTCTTCGTACTCCAGTCCCGGCGTTTTTTTATCCCAGTCAAAAAAGTCGGAAGATGACAAACTTTCGCTATCCATGGTTTCGACATTTTCATAGATGAAATATTGAGAGTCGAAAGTGTTAAAAACGCAGGACAGTCCTTCAATCCAGCTATCTTCCTCATTTAAATCTGTAAATTGATAACGATACGCCTTGAGAAACTGTTCAAAAGTATCGTACAGCGTTTCGGACGTAAAACCGAACCCGGATTTTCCCACTTCGCGATTGGCGGTTAATTTCAGTTGTCGCTGGGGAGCACAGGAAATAGCAGGCTCTTCCGTTTTGAAGATGTTCAGGTCGATACTTCCGCCGGATGGAAGAAGCAAGTCTTTCAGGAAATGAAAACGAACGGTTTTGGCATTCGAATCGACAAACCAGCGTAGCCCGAATTTATTGTAAAGGCTTTCCAGAAAATCATGGACGGTCATATCCGGCATCAGGTCGCTGTAATGCAGCGTCCCGGAGAGAATCGTATCCATCACATTGTTCAATACAACCAGCTTTTTGAGTTGACGGTGGGAAATAAAAGGATTTGATTCGATTCGATAACCGAAGTTTTCAAATATGATTTCGAGCAGTTTGCCGACTTTTAAAAACGGTGAAACGCCATACCCTTTCATGGCGTCGATATAGACTTCCTCACTATTCATATACCAGGTCAACAGTTGATGTTCGTTGCCTTTGAGTTCCGCGATGGCGCCGGACGGAAAAATTATATTTTGGTCTTCATCCACCAGCGTGGTATCAAGATCATTCAGTATGATCCTGTATTCTTTTGGCTGCTTTTCTTTCGAGTCTTGGCTAAGGTCATATTTGAGTACGACCGGAAAAATAAAATAATCGGCCTCCGTCTGTGCGCTCATGACCTCCGTCAGGTGCGTCAGCAGCGCTTCTACCCGTTCTTCGCGCGTGGCGCCCGCAGGCGTTATGTTGTACTTGTGCTCCGGATCGTTT
>JAITAY010000032.1 GCA_031283915.1 Tannerella sp. | reverse complement strand
GGCGTCAGTTCGTTTTTCAGCAGTGCCTGATACTTGGGATTCACCAAAGCGTCGTATTGCAGCAGGAAAGTTCCCGGCAGCCCGTACCGTTTCAGTTGATTCACCTGCTCGACCACCGTTTCATAGAGGACGTCCTGCATCATGCCGGGGTCTGTGGTACGCGGCTCCAGTTGCCGGATGAAATTAATAATGTTCACAATCCGCGGCGCGTCAGACCGGTTCTGTTCCTTTTGGGGCGCCGCCGTGCATCCTGCGCACAGCAGGACAGTCGCAGCCAGCAGGCCGCCTGTAAAAATGTGTTTGCTCGACGATTTCTTTTGTAAGAATCGTGTTATTGATAATAATGTCTTCATATTTTCCAATGTTTTTGTTTCGTTATCTCTTTATACCCGACCGCTGTGCCGGTAAAGAAAGATTGCAAAGATAGGGAAATATACTGCACGCGGGAAGATTTTGCGCAGAAACAGGTAGTTAGTAGAAAAGAGGTAGTTAGTAGAAAAGTAGTTAGTAGGTCACTTCTACTCCTTCCCGTCCTAACGCCGCTTTCCCGCCAACCGCCCTCTACTATCTACTAACTACCTCTTTATTCATTTCCTTAGTCGTAATACGGATTCTGCACCAGCGTATTTCCACTTTTGGTAATCTCGTCGCGCGGAATCGGCAGCCAGTAATGTTGCGGATAGAAATGACGCTCCAGCACCGTGATGGCATTATACGTAAATGACCCGTCCCCGTTTTTGAGGATCTGGATGCCTATGGCCGGCTTGTTTTCATATTCGTCGGCAATCTGCCAGCGGCGGAGGTCGTAATAACGGTGATTTTCCATCGCCAGTTCGATGCGCCGTTCGTTGCGGAGCTTCTCGAGCAGTTCGGCGCCCGTCGCCGTCACGTGCGGCATTTCGACTCCCGGACGGTCGCGCACCCGGTTGATGTATTCGCGACAGGCCTCCTCGTTGCCCAGATTATACTGCGCTTCGGCATAGTTCAGGTAAAATTCCGCCAGCCGGAAGAAGACCCAAGGCTGCGTTACTCTGTCCGATTCGTTCAAAACCTGATTCTCGTCGTGATATTTGTGCAGGTAGTAACCCGTCAGGGAGCAGTTCCAGCTTCCGACCTTCCCTTCGTTCGTATCCTGTCCGTCGGGAATAAACGTCTCCACCGGCCGTCCCCGGAACATGGCGCCGTTATACAGGACGGTCGCGTCAAAACGCGGGTCGCGACCGGCATACGGATTGGCCGGATCATAGCCCGAACCGCTTTCAGAGGGTTTCTTGCCGGTCTCTTTCAATTCGTAATCGTCCACCAGATTCTGGATCGGGCAGTTGCCGCCCCATCCGCCGTAGCCGTTCGGCGAGTTGAAGACGTTCATCATCGTACCGTTCCCCTTGGTAAACTGACGCTGGAAAATCACTTCATCGTTGTTGACAAGGAAG
The DNA here is from genome assembly GCA_031283915.1 of Tannerella sp. GTDB lineage: Bacteria > Bacteroidota > Bacteroidia > Bacteroidales > Tannerellaceae > Tannerella. Next base: position 4,029 of record JAITAY010000032.1, on the reverse strand, counting down.
ATCTTCCGATAGTCTTCGTACAAGTGATGTTCGGACAACTGAATCACTGCCAGTGCAGCGGCGGAGGCTTTCTCCCATTTGCCGCGGTCGTTGCCCGGATTGTTTATCGGACTGGCCGCATACAGCAGTACACGCGATTTCAGCGCCTTGCAGGCATTGGCGGAGGCTTTCCCGTAGCCCGAACCCGACTGAACGGCCGGCAGATAGCCGATGGCCTCGTCCAGCTCTTTGACGATGAAATCAACGCACTCGTCGTAGGTATTACGCTGTATCGTGTAGTCCGTATCCGTCAGCGAATAGGTTTTGGTGATCAGCGGCACGCCGCCGAAACGCCAGATCAGGTTGGCATACACAAATGCGCGGATGAATTTTATTTCGCCCGTCAACTGCGTTTTCACGTCGTCGCTCACCATCGCCGCATCTATTTTTTCAAAAAAGGTATTGATGTTGCGAAGCTGTTCGTAAGCGGTCGACCAGTAGTTGAAATTGGAGAACCGTCTTGAATCGAACGCAGTGATGTTGTCCGGGTTCATTTCGCCCCGCGAAACAAGTACCGAACTGTTTGAGCCGTGACGCGAGTAGGTTTCGTCTGTCGTCGAAGACATCATCGCCTCGTCGAAGCCGTGGGGAATGGCATTGTAACAGGCCGTCACGTATGCCGTCAGGAGGACGTCGTCATTGAATACGTTTTCTTCCGAAATGGCATCCAGCGGTTTTTTGTCCAGAAAGTCGCTGTCGCATGATATACCGCAAATCAGCGTCATGACCATGAATATATACTTTTTCATATGCAATCTCTATTAAAAAGTTACGTTTATACCGGCATTGAATATCCGGAGTTGAGGATAATAAGACCCGTCAGCCGAAGAGGTTTCGGGGTCAAGAATTTTGATTTGGCTAACCGTAAACAGGTTGTAGCCGCTGAGATAGAGTCTCAGGTTTTGGATGTAGAGCTTTTGATACAGATGCCGGGGCAGAGTATAACCGAGTTCCACATTCTTCAAGCGCAGGAAAGAAGCGTTCTGTATCCAGAAAGTAGAGGGATAAATATCATTGCTGTTATTGTTTCCTCCTGCTCTGGGCATTGACCCGTCCGGATTGGACGTCGTCCAGCGGTCTTTCAGGCGTTCCACAAAGCTGTTGCTGGTTTGGTCAACTCTGAAATTGACGGTCTGTTCCGCACGCCCCTGTCCCTGAAGCAGCACGCCGAGGTCGAAATTTTTCCATCTGGCGGACAAATTCAATCCGAATACGATTTCGGGAAAATTGGTCAGGCCGCGTCTTTCACGGTCGAGATTCGTGATGGCGCCGTCGCCGTCGATATCTTCATATTTCAAATCCCCCGGAAGAGCGCCGGCCAGATGCGGATAGGCATCTATTTCCTGCTGATTCTTGAAAATCCCGTTCGCTCTGTAATACAGTCCGGCGCCTAAGGGCTGTCCTTCGGCTTTCATGTAGTCATGACCGGCCGGCCAGGGTGTTTCGTCGATGAAAACGACCGTATTGTGCGAATAAAGGAAATTTCCGGCCACGTTGTACTGCACTTCTCCGGCTTTGTTGCGATGGGTCAGTTGCAGTTCGAAACCCCTGTTGTTCACTTCTCCGATATTCTCGTCCGGCAGCTCAATCAGCCCGGTGTAGTTGGGAATGGATGCATTGCGTTTGGCGAGGATGTTGGAGCGCGTCGTCCTGAAGAGTTCCATTTCGAAGCCCAGCAGTCCGTTTAATACGGAGCCGTCCAGACCGGCGTTATACGTACTGGCCACTTCCCACGTCACATTCTGATTGGGGAATCCCACCTGATATACGCCCTGAGCATCCGTTCCGTTGAACACGTAGTTTCGTCCGTAGGTGTATTTGAGCAGGTATTGAAACGCCGTAATGTTGTCGTTACCCTGCTGTCCCCAGGAAGCGCGCAGTTTCAGATTGTCTAACCAATCGACATTGTTTTTGAGAAACGGTTCTTCGGACAGCCGCCAGCCCAGCGACAATCCCGGGAAAAAGCCCCAGCGTTTGTCTTTCTGGAAAATATACGAGCCGTCATACCTGAAGGTGGCCTGGAACATGTATTTCCCCGCATAATCGTACACCGCACGACCGAAATAACTCTGCCGGGCGGTTTCGGATGCCGTGCCGCTGTTGTCGAAGTTCGTTTTGTCGGTGCTTCCGGCAAACAACTGATCGATGGAAGTAGATAAAAAGTTCCTGCGAGAAGTCCAGAAATTGTCTCGCTGATAGCTGTTATGCTCATATCCGAGCATGGCGTCCACATTGTGCAGCTCGGCAAAACTGTGTTTATAAGTCACCTTGGCATTCACCGTCAGAGAGGTTTCCGGCGTATATTCATGCCTCAGTTCCGCCGTCTGTACGAGCGACGACGGCCGTTCCGAATAAGTATCCGTAGCTTCGTCCCAGGTATAATAGGTCCAGGGTGTTGTCCAGTTTTTCTGGTTGTTGCTCATCCGGTCATAGGCGGCATATCCGTCAACCGCCAGCCCGTTCAGCAGCCACGACAGGTCCCAGTTGGCCGTGAACATGCCGTTGAATACGCTGTATTTGCGTTGCTGGTAGCCGGTCGCTTCGGTCGACGTAATGACGGGATTGCCCGAATCCATCCCGCCGGTAGGCAGTCCGTTCGGCCAGCGGGCTAACGTATTGGGATATCCCCGGTACATGCGCCAGAAATCGTCTCCATAGCCTGAATAGTTACGGTCTTCCAGCCGGCCGGACAAGTCGACACCGACTTTCAAGTACTTGGCAATGGTGGCGTCCAGATTGGAACGGATATCATACTGTTTGTAGTGCGTAGCGCCGCTCTTGAACAGTCCGTCCTGGTCGGAATATCCGCCACTGACAAAGTAATGCATGTTTTCCGCTCCGCCGTTGACGGAAAGATTGTAGCGCTGCTGCGGAGCCGTCTTTTTCAAGGTTTCTTCCGCCCAGTTGGTATTCGGATAACGGATAGGATCTGAACCGTTTCTGTATTTTTCAATATCAGAAGCGGAATACGTGGGCTGCCGACCGTCGTACACGTCTATTTCGCTGTAAAATTCGGCGTAAGTGGCGGCGTCGGCCATTTCCGGCAGGCGGGTAGGTTCCTGCAGTCCCCAGTTGGCGTTGAAGTCGATGGTCGGCTTCCCCGTTTTTCCGCGTTTGGTTGTCACCAGAATCACACCGTTTGCCGAACGCGAGCCGTAAATGGCGGCCGTAGCGTCTTTCAGTACGGTAATACTTTCGATGTCGTTCGGATTTATACGCTCCAAAGAACCGCGTCCCGCAATCCCGTCAATCAGGATCAGCGGGTCGTTGTTCCCCGTCGTACTCTTTCCGCGGATATTGATGGACACGCCATCCTCGCCGGGACGTCCGCTGCGGTTGTTAATCACTACGCCCGGCAAACGACCTTCCAGGGACTGCCCCAGATTGGTGGCCGGACTTTTCACGATTTCTTCGCCCTTCGTCGTTGCCACCGAACCCGTCAGAATGCCCTTCTTCTGGGTGCCGTAACCGACGACAACGACTTCCTCCAATGCCCGCGTGTCTTCCACCAGCGTGACATTCAACACACTTTGGTTACCTGCAGCGACTTCCTGCGTGACATACCCGACATAGGAAATCTGCAAAACGGCCTTCTCCGAAACCGTCAAGGAAAAACTCCCGTTCTGGTCCGTGATGACACCGTTCGTGGTACCCTTTTCCACTACATTCGCACCGATGATCGTTTCGCCACCGGCATCAACCACCGTACCACTCACCCGTTTCTGCGCAAAGGCAGCGAGTGAACCACTGAGGATACACAGCATCACACACGCGATCTTCCGCCAGGTACCCCATCTGCTTAAAATGAATTTTCTTTTCATTTGGTCATTAATTAAATTAAACTTCTATATAATACATAAGATCATTTTTATTTCCGTTGCTTCCTGAGAATTTTCATAGTCTGCCGATATTCCGTCCCTGCCGTCCCACAAGTCCCTCCTGTCCCATAAGTCCCTGTTTTCATCTGTTTTTTATTTCCCGATTCCCGGA
>JAITAY010000376.1 GCA_031283915.1 Tannerella sp. | reverse complement strand
ATCGAAATTTTAAAAATATCTGTACTTTTATTGATGCACCGCAGAAATGGAACACTATCTATACTTAATTAGCAATGCCAAAAAAGAAATAAATTCAAACGACGTTTTTTGAAGTTGTGTAGTACTGTTTTCCATGGCGTTTTCAGCATTGAGCAAGTCGAGTTCAAGCGTCATCAAATCGGCTTGTGAGATAGTTGCTATTCGACTTCGTTCCTTTCCGGCTGCCAGCAGGGAATCTGCCGAAAGTACATTCTCACGAGCCATCCGGTATTCAGCCTGCGCCATGGCTAAGTTAAAAAAATAGCCGGCAGCTGTTTCCGAAATATCCTCACGGGAATACAGGAACTGTTTGCGGGCTTTTTCATATTTGAGCGGCGCTGTCTTTTTCTCCCATTTGAAACGGTTAAAGCCGAACAGCGACTGCGAGTAACCCAGACGGACGGGTACGCTCGAATACTGGGAACGGATGTTTTCCCCGAAATTATGCATATAATCCAAATTGGAAGACAGAGTGAAAGAGCCTCCCGTAGGTTCGAAATTCTGGGATACGGACAACCCGCCGGATGAACTGACGGACTGCTGCAGGCGATAGACTTCAACATTTTCCGCATAATCGTATCGTTTGGTGAAATTGCTGTTGTACTGCAGGGGTGTGAAATTAAGCGAAACGGAGGGAAGACGTCCTGCTTTGTATGTCCGAAATTCCCAATAAGCCGACAGGAACAGGTTTTGGGCTTTGAACGCCTGCAGGGAGCTGTCGGTCGCCATCCGGATACACTGTTCGAGGCTAAAATTAACACTCTTTCCTCTGTCTCCGTCCTGTGCGAAAGCAGTAAAAGCAACAAAAAAACAGATGGCAATACAACCGAACATCTTCTGACGTAAAAAGAATAATAACTCACAGTTCATAACTCATTTCTATTTAGTTCTGTATTTCAGGTTGTCAAACAACCGCTCAATCAGTCGGCGTTCATTGACGATGATGTCGGCCGTACCCCCAATTTCATACTGAAAATCCAGTACCTCGCCGTAATTGGTTTTCAATCCGTAGGGCAAATCAACCGTAATTAGATACGTTTCGATCGTACTTTGTTCTGTCTTTTGGGGTTGCGAAATTAGAGAAATAGACCCTACCGAACCATCAATGGAGCCATATTCCAAGTAGGGGAAATTGTCTAATTTCACGGTAACTTTACTTCCGATTTTCACCTTACCGGCTCCTGTAGAGGGCAGAAGAACCTGTCCGAACACATCGGTTTCCGGCGGAACAATGCCGAATACTTCTTCCCCGGTCTGGATAAACTGGTTTTCCGACAGGAATTTCAAAAATTCCACTTTGCCGTCGAAGGGCGCCTTGAATACGAATTTCTGTTCCCAGGCCTTGATATTGTCGCATAAATCCTGATAAGCCGTCAACAAATCCATCTGCAGCTTACGTTCCTGTTCTTTTCGTTCCACCTCCAGCAAGGTCAGCCGGTTTTGATTTTCAGCAATTTGCATCTTTATGGAGGCCATTTCTTTCCGCAGGCTTTGCTCTTCCTGCCGGGCAGTCAGGTAGTCGCTCCGGCTCCTGTCCACTTCGTATTCGTAGGTGACAATTTCGTCTTTGTTGAGCGAGGTATATTTGTCTAACCATTTTTTGGTAATGTCAAGTTTTTGCTGCGTTGTTTGCAGAATTTGTCCGGATTCGTCAAGAATATGCTCTTTCCAGCGTATATCGTCGAGCAGGCTGATACGCTGTTTTTCATATACATTGTCTTTGAGGTAATCACACTTGCTTTTCAGGGAAGACAGGAAAGAATAATATTTCAGATTCAGGTCGCCCAGAGATATTTCTTCAGGAAATAGCCGCTGCACGGAATCCGTCAAAAGTGTATTGGGGTTAAACATCCCGGTCAGGACTGCCACGTTCCGGACGTCGTCCGTAACCGCCGGATTGTCGATGACGGCAATATAATCTCCTTTTTTAACGTTGTCCTGCGGGCGGAACGATGCCAGATGGAGGTTCCCGGAAGCATTTGCCACCAATTTGACGGGTGCATTACCTGAATTGAGCCTGATATGGCCGGTTACGGTATCGGGGTATTTGACGATCCACCCGAAAAGTAGCAGCAGCGACGAAAACATCACAACGGCAGCCGACACCCAGCGTCCAAAATTCATCGGCATCCGGTCTACTATATCCGTGATTTCTTCACTGCGAGGATTCTCTCCTGCCTTCTCCGAAGGAGAGGAAGATACCTCTACGTCTTTGCGAACATCATCCTTCATTCGTTTGATTTTCCTGATTTTCCTGTACATCCGCATCTTCTGATGCTTGTGACCTTTCTCCTGTCGCCGGACTTTTATCTTCCGGCGACTCGTACTGACTCTGTATCAATTCGTAATAATACTTTTTGTTTTCCATCAGTTTTTCGTGACTTCCCACTTCCGCAATCATACCCGCCTTGAGTACGATGATCTGATCGGCTTTGCGGATGGTGCTCAACCGGTGGGCAACCACGATCACCGTCCTGTTTTGGAAAACACTGTTCAATGCCCTGACTATTTTCTGTTCATTGATGGTATCCAGAGCATTGGTCGCTTCATCAAGAAACAGATAATCAGGCTTTTTATACAAGGCTCGGGCTATCAGCAGGCGTTGGCGCTGACCGCCGCTCAGACCGCGTCCCATCTCTCCTATCATCGTCTGGTAGCCCTGCGGCATGGCTTCAATTTCCTTTGATATGTTGGCTATTTCAACAGCTTGTTTCAATGCCTGATAATCGACCTTTTCATCATTCAGAACGATATTATTCTGAACAGTATCATTGAATAGTTTGCCATCCTGCATCACACAGCCGCATCTTTCCCGCCACTGACGCAAGCTAATGTTGTTGATGTTCATATCGCCGATGCATATTTCTCCGTATGAAGGCATATACAGGCGAAGCAGCAATTTAAGCAGCGTCGATTTCCCGCAGCCGCTGTCACCGACGATGGCCGTTACCTTACCCTGCGGAATGACCATGAAAAGATTCTTCAACACAAACGGCGCATGGGGTGAATACTGAAATGAAAGATTCTTTACTACAAGGCTTTTATTAACTGGCAGTTCCATACTGTTGGAAATTACAGACGATGTATCGGCTTCGTCCTGCAATTTATGAATCTCGTTGATGCGCATGAAACTGATTTTGGCGTATTGTCCCGACTGGATGAAGCCAACCAGTTGCGCTACTGGGCCATTCAGCATGCCGATAATGAACTGCGTCGAGATCATCACGCCGAAAGAGATTTCACCGTTGATGACCGCAACGGCGCAATAAAATGTAACACCCAGATTCGTTATCTGGTTAATAAACTGTGCGCCCAGCGACTGGGCATTGTTTACTTTCAGCACTTTCAGGCTCAACCGATAAAGACGCGCCTGAATGGCCTCCCATTTCCAGCGTTTGACATCTTCGTAGTTGTTAATTTTGATTTCCTGAACATTCCCCACCGTCTCCACCCAGAAACTCTGGTTTTTGGAGTTCAGGTCGAAATATTCCCAGTCTAATTTTTTGCGGACATTCAGGAATGTAAGTATCCATGTAACATATAAGGCGCTTCCGACAATGAAAATAAAGAAAATACCGGGATTATAAACCAGAAGAATTACGCTGAATACCAAAAATGTAATCATGGAAAACAACATGCCCAACGAATTGTTCATTACGAACGATCGGATGCGTTCATGGTCATAGGCACGTTGCAGAATATCGCCAACGAGTTTGTTCTCAAAGAACGTTACCGGCAGCTTCATCAGTTTGATCAGATAATCCGAAATCAAGGAAATATTCACGCGTGTGGACACATGCAACAAAACCCAGTCGCGCAAGACACTGGACAGCGTTACGCTCAGCAACAGCACGATGTTCCCCGTCAACATCATGTATATAAAGGTGATGTCGCGCGTATAGATGCCGATGTCGATCACTGCCTTGGAGATAAACGGTAACAGGGCTTGCAGTCCTGTCGCAATGAGCATGATAAAAAACAGGATGCCGAACGCCTTT
>JAITAY010000332.1 GCA_031283915.1 Tannerella sp. | reverse complement strand
AAACTTGGGCGTGGGGCTGTACTGCGCCATTAACGGCACGTTCAGCATCAGGGCGGAAGAGAATAATCCGACCTTGCCGATGATGATTTGTTTTTTATAATCTGTTTTCATCTTTATTCATTTTTAAGTAATTAATTTCTTTAATATACATTTTTTTTGATAACATTTTGTCCGTTCCGGTTTCCCGGAGGAACAGGTAACGGCAGGAAATCCTGGTTGAGGATCATCCATTTTTGCAATTCGGCCTTCAAGGCATGTTCCTGCTCCGCATAATCGGGGTTTCCTGCCAGATTGTTTAGTTCATACGGGTCATTCACTCGGTCGTACAATTCAAAAATGGGTCTCTGTCCGGCAAAAAACAACCGGGAATAGAGCGGATCCAGTTTGCCGTTCCCATGTAAATCTTTCAATTTTTTCCAGAACGGTTGACCTGAAAAATCAACAGGTTCGTATGGGAGTTGCCACAGGGCGTTATATATCAGTTTATATTCTTTCGAAAAAACGGTGCGTCCGAGGTCAAATGCGGCCGATCCTTGCGGCAATCCTCCGCCGTGCGCGCCTCTTTCCGCGAAAACGAAGGCATGGGCGCTGAACAGGTTGTCGGTGAACGCCGGTACGAAGCTTTTACCCGTTATCTCTTCGGGGACGGGGTATCCGGCTACTTCCAGAAAGGTAGGAGCGATGTCTTCACCGGATATCAGGGCGTCGGATATTTGCCCGGGTTGAATGCCTTTAGGCCAGCGCGCCAGCAACGGTACATGGATGCCGAGGTCGTTCAGCGTTCCTTTGCCGCGCAGCAGGGCGCCTCCATTGTCGCCGATGAAAACCACAAGCGTGTTTTCGGCAAGCCCTCTTTGGTCAAGTTCGTCGAGCAACTGTCCGATATATACGTCCAATCGCTGTATTTCACCGTAATATCCGGCCAAATCCTTGCGCAGTTCGGGGATGTCGGGCATTCCGACGGGCAGTTGGAGCGTAGCGGGATCGGGTTCAAAGTCGAAAGCGTCAAATATACGGTGCGGCTCGCTGAAACCGACCTGAATAAAAAACGGTTTCTCTTTGGGCGCCGTATTGAGAAATTCCCTCAATTGGGGCAGAGCGTCCTTACTTCCGCCCTGACGGAGATAATCCACTCGTTTTTCAAACGTCCGCAGGTGATATTCCTGAAAAACCGTTTCCGATTCCGGCGGGTTTCTGGCTCCGTCGAGGTGGAAACTCCTGCCGCAGATACCGGTATGGTATCCTGCCTTTCGCAGCAATTCGGGGAAGGCGACGATGTTTGCAGGAAGCGGGGCTGAAAAACGTGTCATACGTACATCCACGGTAGAGCGTCCCGTCATCAGTCCTGCCCTCGAGGGGACGCTTTGCGGGGCGGTGGTGTAGGCGTGGCGGAAAAGGATTCCCTCTTTCGCCAACCGGTCGATGTTGGGCGTTTGGACGTTTTTGTCGCCGTAGCAACTTGCAAACGGTGCGCTATGGTCGTCGGAAAGGATAAAGATGATATTGGGCACGCTGTCTTTCTGTTCGCTTGCGGTGCAGCCCGCCACCATTATGCCCGTTGCCATCAGGGGCGATAAGTGAAGTGCCCTTTTCCCTGCTGTTCCGAAACTTTGAATGAATCTGTCGAAATACATAATTGATGTTTTAAATAATTAACAGTAAAGATTTTTCACTTGTTTTTGGCGGTTTTTGCATCCGGCATATTCTTGTCCGGCAACCAGCGGGATAAGTCTCTTTTTACCGGGTCATATTCCGCCTTTTGAGCCAAATTTACCCATTCCTGCGGATCGGCGTCATGATCGTACAGTTCTTCCGATCCGTCCGCATAACGGATGTACCGCCATCGTTCGGAGCGCAAGGCGTGATTATCCTTTCCGTGGGTAGTGAGCGACGGACGTTCCCATTCCGCATCGGGACGTTTCAGCAAGGGGACAATGCTATTGCCTTCCAGTTCTTCTTTGGCGGGAAAACCGCACAATTCGAGCAAAGTGGGATAGATGTCCAGCAGATTGACCGTGCGTTCCGATCGACTGTCCGGCTTGGTAACTCCGGGCGCTACAATAATGAACGGCACACGGGCGGCTTCTTCCCACAGGGCGAATTTGCGCCAGTGTTCCTTTTCCCCCAGATGCCAGCCATGATCGCCGAAGAGGACGATGATCGTATGTTCTTTCTGTCCGCTCGCTTCCAAGGCATCCAGCAAACGTCCGAGTTGTGCATCGAAGAAGCTGATAGAAGCAAGATAGCCTTGTATTGCCTTTTCCCATTGACCGTTTTCCACAACAAAACGGTGGTCTCCTTCCGGTTTGGCTATTTTCACGCCTGCCTCCGGAATATCGCTCAAGTCGTTTGCTATTACGTCGGGGAGTGTGATTTTATCCGCCGGGTACAAGTCAAAATACTTCTGAGGCACGTACCACGGCAAATGCGGACGGGTAAAGCCTACCGCCAGAAAGAAAGGCCGGTCTTTTTTCTTTTTCAGGAAATCAACGGCGTAAGTCACATTTTTGTAATCACCCATTTCCTGGTCTGTTACCTGAACGGGCGCCCAGTCGAAATGGGCTTTGCCGAGAAACGGCGATCCGGGCGGCACGGGCGACGGCTCCACCGGATGATACACCGGCCATGATGCAGTATCATTGTATCCGCCATGGAAGATTTTTCCGCTACCCTCCACTTCGTAGCCGTTAGCAGTGAAATACTGCGGCAACGTAACGGCATCGGGCAATGCGGGACGCCACGGTTGATAGTTGTGGTACACGCCGGATGAGGAAGGACGGATACCCGTCAGCAGGCTTGCCCGCGACGGATTGCTTGCCGGAGCCGAACAATAGGCTCGCGTGAAAAGCTGCCCTTCTTTTGCCAGCCGGCTTAAATTGGGCGTTTGAACTCCGGGATATCCCCCAAAAGGTTCGCCCCAGTCGTTCAGGTCGTCAACGGCAATGAACAGCACGTTGGGCTTGGCGTCCCTGCCGGCTTGCCGGTTGCAGGAAACGACTGTGCTGATGCTTCCCGCAGCAACTGCGGCAACTGCGGCAATGAACGGAAAACCGGCAGG
>JAITAY010000256.1 GCA_031283915.1 Tannerella sp. | reverse complement strand
CGTTTCGGATAAAGTCTAATGTAACATCGGAACCATCGGTACCTCCAACTATAGAGGAAGTCCAATTACTCGAATTTGTGTAAACATGATTTAATGCGGAAATAAGCTGGTCATTGTATTCTCTATCGGGTTCTCCTTTCTGTTGATTAATCAGAAGTATTTTTCCATTTCCGGATTTTGCACTGGCTCGAATTTCCATCTTTTCAAGTACTGATGCAGGTTCAATAAAGGAAGTTGGTAAATCTGGGGGAACAAACCAAACACAAACCCTTTCATCCGAGAATTTAATGAACAATCCGTCCGTTCTGGCTTCAACTTTTTCTACTTCATCCATCGTTCTGTATTCCTCCGCCATAGCTTCAAACCCTCCAATGGGGTCGTCGCTCAGCAAGATCTCATCGGCCGTTTCTTTGATTTTCTGATAGGCCTTTTCCACTTTTGAGCTTGATTTACCGTCTTTATCATTGTCGAAAATATCATCAATAATATCGCAACTAAAAAGACATATACATCCCGCGATCCCTGCCAGCAGGTAACGGGCAAACTTATTCGCAGTTCTCATTTCCGTTTTTTTGAATTTATTCATAAATACCGTTTGTTTCTCGCCATTGCAGATGCGGCCGCGACTTGCTCCGCGCAATCGCGGCCACCTCCGCACGTTTACATGCTTAGAACTTTATCCCGAATCCAGTCGTAAAACGGAACTTTGTCAGCGGGGATACCTTGCTCGCCCCCGTGTCGTAATCTTTCAGAAGCTGAATAGCCGGCTCGACATAGAACCTGTCGCCGATGTACCACGTATATCCGCCTTCTATTTTCCCCGTAATCGCCGAAATTCGCTCTCCTGCCGTATCAATGTAAGCCAGCAGGCCGGCTCCCGCAAACCATCCCTTATCCGAGAAATAATACCGTGCACCGCCGCCGAGATGAACAGTGCTGATCGCATCGTCCCTGTCGTATTCTTTCTCTGATTCAATACTGAATTCGGCCATAACGGATATCCGGTCGACAATGAAATACGCGCCTTCCGCGCCCAGGTACACTTCCCGTTCCGAATATCCGTCGCCGGATAAAGTTTCCACCTCCAGACCGCTCGTTTTTACATTCACGGTCTTCGTTCCCTTTTCAAACTGTGCATTTGCTGCACTCATTCCAAATACGGCTATCAGCGCCGTCAATAAATACTTTTTCATCTTTCTGCAATATTTAAAATTAATAATAGCTTTCCTCCTTTTCAAATTCATCAGCGCCCTGTTTTTTTCTTATCCATACCGGTCTTGCTGCCGGGTTTCCTCCTCCGGCCACCGCACGAAGCGGCATGACGAATGCGGCGAAGCAGTCCGGTGAAAAAGAGCAGATGTACGGAATCATACTGCGTGAAGAATAACTGTCAATGATGGATACAGCGTGATGGAATGCAGGGCAGGCCATGCGGGGAGCACGACACGACAAAAGGCAGGGGACAGCAATAGCGTGGCGGAAAGAAAATGCTTCCTCCCGTCGCATATCGTGCACCCTGCACGCTGTATCGAAAAAATGATTACTGTTTGGCCGTTTCCGGCCGGTCGAACGAAAACGCCTGTCAGGCGCGGATGTATATGAAGTTGTTGGTAAACACGAGTTTACCCCCCCCCCCAGCAAAAATCGTGCCAGAGTTTGTTAAATAACCAACTCACCCTGAAATTAGTTTTAAGAAAATCAGACATATCACACTTTTTTTTACTCCTGACTCAAATTCCATTTCCCACCCTGAACAAACGAACTTTATTAATTGGATGAAGTCTGTCCGGATGCTTCCAGCGCGCAAATGTATAAAAAAAATATCACACCCTATTATTTTCTCGCTTTTTTTGAAGAATCTTTGAAAAAAAAATTTCACAAGGATACCTTTGACTGTGTCGATATTCCATTCAAAGGGTCGCACCCTAAGGCAGGCAGGGCTTCGGGAGGCGCCGGTCGTTACGAAAGCAAAGCCGGGCGCGACAGTTTGAAATGTCTCCGGTAGTCGATACTTTTTCACCGTTCAGAAATAATTTACATACAGAGGATAAAAGTTTATTTGTTTTTCCCTATTTTTGTGCGCGAAAAATATAGAAAGTCAAACCAGACAAACAGAAAAAAGTATAAACAGTAAAGTAATGAATTTAAAATCAATTGCAGTCAGTATGCTGACAACTATCATGCTGTCGGTTCCGGGCATTGCGCAGGAGCGCCCGGAGTTGAAATTTCATGCGGACGGGACGTTCAAAATCCTGCAACTTACGGATATTCACATGCAGCATTTGAACGAAGCGTCGCAAAAGGCGATAAAAAATATCCACACGATGCTGGATTTGGAGAAGCCGGACTTCGTTGTCATCACCGGCGACGTGATTTTTGCGGCGCCGGGCGAACCCGGCCTGCAACGTGTGCTGGAACCGCTTATCAGCCGCAGGGTGCCCTATGCCGTGACCTGGGGCAATCACGACAACAACGATTGCGACATGAGCCGGCGCGAAATGCAGGATTATGTGCAGAAACAGCCCTTCAACCTGGGATTCCGCGTAGACGGGCTGAAGGGCGAAAGCGTGTTCAACATTCCCGTCCGGAGCGGCAGGAACAGTAACGTAGCATTCGTGATCTGGTGCATGGATTCGGGGGCAGGTTCCACCGTGGAAGGCGTGAAGGGATACGGATGGATCACACCCGAACAGATCGAATGGTACAACCGCGAAAGCAGGACGTTTACCAAGACAAACCATGACGTGCCCGTTCCCTCGCTGGCGTTTTATCACATCCCGGTGCCCGAATATGACGATGCTACCTGTGCCGGAGAGCCGCGCTGGGTGGGTCACAAACTGGAGCACGTCGCCTGCCCGCAGCTTAATTCGGGCTTTTTCGCTGCAACGAAAATCAACGGTGACGTGATGGGGCATTTCTGCGGACACGAACACAACAACGATTTTGTAGCTATGTGGCACGGCATCATGCTGGCCTACGGTCGCTTTTCGGGAGGCAATACGGTATACAACGACCTGGACTACAACGGAGGGCGTGTAATCATCCTCCGGGAAGGAGTTCGCGAGTTCGAAACGTATGTACGCCTGCGTAATGGTGACATCATTGAACATGTGTATTACCCGGAACTGGTACGAAAAATTGAAGACTGACAGCTCTCGATGATACAGCGTATATTTATTGCAGTTTGGATGCTCCTCTCCATACCGGCTGCCGCCGGTTGGGGGCAGTCTGTTTCGTTGAACGGGAGATGGGATTTGTCTTTCCGGGAACAGCCGGAAACGCCGGTGCGTTCGCCGGAAGCGTTGCAGCAAACCACGTTCCGGACGATTGCGGCGACCGTTCCGGGCAATGTGGAGCTTGACTTGCTGGCGGCCGGGCTGATTCAGGACCCGATGATCGGCAGCAACGTATGGGAAATGCGGCCGTACGAAGGTTACCAGTGGTGTTATACCCGGACTTTCCCGACGCCCGGGCATGTGGCCGGGCAACGGGTATGCCTCCGCTTCGGGGGAATTGACTGCCTGGCGGACATCTGGCTGAACGGAGAAAAAGTGGGCGAAGCGGAAAACATGCTGATTGAACACGTGTTTGACGTGACCGACAGGCTGAAGGACAGCGGGGAAAATACGTTGCAGGTCATTCTCCGGTCGGCCGTTATCGAATCGCAGAACTACCTGCTACATGCATACAGCGGCAAGGGAAGCACGGCCAATACCGAATCGGAAAATATCCGCAAGGCGCCGCACGGCTACGGCTGGGACATCCTGCCCCGTCTGGTGAGCGCCGGGCTGTGGCGGAACGTGGAACTGCAAATCGTGGATCCGATACACTTTACCGACGTTTTCTGGATGGTTCCCCATGTGGATGTGGAAAGAAAACGGGCGCACATCCGGGTCGATTACCAGTTGCACATTCCTTTCAGGGAACTGGACCGGCATCAGGCGGTTGTTCGCCTGAAAAGAAATGGCAAAGTCGTGTACGAATCTTCACAACTGCTCTATACACATGCTTACGGTCACAGGTTTGACCTGGAAGAGGCCGAGTTGTGGTGGCCCCGCGGCTACGGCGATCCGGCGCTTTACGACGCCGAAGTGTCGATTGTCGACAAGTCCGGCCGGACGCTGGCTTCCGACCGGAAACGCATCGGCCTGCGGACGGTGAAGCTCGACGTGACCGAAATCACGACGCCGGAGCAGCCCGGCGAATTTTGTTTCCGGGTGAACGGCGAGAAGATCTTCATCAAGGGCAGCAACTGGGTGCCTGTCGACGCACTGCACAGCCGCGACGCATCGCTGCTGCAAGACGTGCTGGACATGGCCGTCGATATGAACTGCAACATGCTGCGCTGCTGGGGAGGCAATGTTTACGAAGACCATGCTTTTTTTGACTTCTGCGACGAAAACGGCATTCTGGTGTGGCAGGATTTTGCGATGGGATGCACCGTCTATCCGCAGGACGACGGTTTCGCAAAGAAAATCGAGCAGGAAGTCCGGTCTGTAGCGCTGAAACTCCGCAATCATCCCAGTCTGGCTTTATGGGCGGGCAACAATGAAAACGACGAAGCGATTGCGGGGAGCATGGGTGACTTTCCTCCCGACCCGAACCGGGAACGCATCAGCCGGCGGACGATTTCGGAGCTGATGTTTGAACTTGACCCTGTCCGTCCCTATCTGCCCAGTTCGCCCTGGCTCTCGCCCGCCTACTACGCCGGCGGACGGAAGCATGACCTGCTGCCGGAACGTCATCTCTGGGGGCCGCGCGGCTATTACAAGGCGCCATTTTATACCGAAGTCTACAATCACTTTGTCAGTGAAATCGGATACCACGGCTGTCCCAACCGCGAAAGCCTGGAAAAAATGTTCACGAAAGACGGTGTCTATCCCTGGCAAAAAGGCACGTTTGAGTGGAATGACGAATGGCAGACGAAAGCCAGCCGTTACCACCGGCACGCGACGAATACGCTCGAGCGAAACAATCTGATGATTAACCAGATCAGGGAATTGTTCGGCGAAGTGCCCGCCGATCTGGACAAGTTTATTTTTGCTTCGCAGACGGTGCAGGCCGAAGCGATGAAGTATTTTGTGGAGTTCTGGCGAATGGGCAAATTCCGCCGGACAGGTATCCTGTGGTGGAATCTGCGCGACGGCTGGCCTGTGATTTCGGACGCGGTGACCGATTATTACAACAGCAAAAAAATGGCATATTATTACATCAAACAGGTGCAGGGCAATGCCTGTGTGATGATCGGCGACGCGCAAGACCGTAACCATCCGGTGGTGGCGGTGAATGATACCCGCTCCGAAAAACAGGGTACCGTGACCGTCCGGGATTTGAATACGAAAGAGATCCTGTTTTCCGGCAGGTTCGTGATTCCGGTCAACGGAAAAACAGTCGCGGGTTATATCCCCGAAACGGCTGTACAGGGCATGTGGCTGATTGAATATACGATTGATAACCAAAAACAGACGAACCACTATCTGGCCGGAAAGGCGCCTTTCCGGTTGTCGGACTACGAAAAATGGTATCGGCAATTGCCGGTATCAAAGAAATAAAAAAACGGCTGATGGTGTCCGTACCTGCTGCTTCTTCCCCGCCTGCACTTCAGCAGTGAAGGCCGGCGAGGGGGAATATGCAGATAGGGTTATGTACCTGTTATTTGCACGCGGAACAATTTTGTGTATGTACAGGAGATGACACTGCTCGTTTACAAAAAGCTGTACCTTCTGTCGGTTTTGCAATCCCGTCAATCAATTGGCAATGCAATACCTTTTCATACAAAAGGGTTATTGCTTTCATGCAAAAGGGTTATTGCCTTTTCACAAAAGGGTTATTGCTTTTTCACAAAAGGGTTATTGCTTTTGTGTAAAAGGGTTATCTCTTTTGGGCGAAGCTCCCAACCGTTGCCGGTGTCGTGTCACCCAAGCTGTTTTTTATTTTCATCCCCCTCATTTCAAACCGCAGGAAGTAAACGCTTCACTTTTGGGAAAAGAACAAAGGGCAACAAGACCTCCTGCAAGGGACGACGCTTTCCTTTTCACAGAGACGGCATGTTGTCTTTCCTTTAAAATGTTGTCCTAAATGAACCTTTTTGAACCGTTGCAGAACAGAAATCAGCATGTTTTTTATCAGTCGGCCATGATCGCAAATGCCAAAAATACATGTTGTAGGTGAAATTATCATTTGAATAACTAAATGTACAATTGATTATTATGGTTTATTGACTGTCTGCGGTTATAGAAGCACGTCGAAGGAACCTCGAAGGAATGTCGAAGGTAATTTGGAGTAAAAAAACGCGTGGAATAAATGTATATATAGTAATTTTTATAAAACAGGCCATAATGAATACTGTCTAACAGAAAACCGTTACTCTTTTGGCATTTTCTTTTTATTTGTCGGATTCGCTGTTTTAATACCGGCCATAACCGATGTAAACCGCTTCTTTGGAGATGTAAGATGGACAGAACGTCAAAACAGACGATAAGCGTGAAAAAACTGCGGGGAAATGTCGATACCGAAAACAAACCCATATGCTAAAGCGAGGAAAAATAGTTTCAGAACAAGTCATATACACAAGCAATGCCAGATACGTCGAACAGTTTCACTTCCTGTCATCTGTCACACTCCCTTCCGCCTGAATCGTTTCTGCTCGTCGGCATACGGCTGTTTCCGTCTGTATCCGACAGCCTGCGTAATTTGCAGGCTCTCCACAGATCAAACAGTTAAACTTTGTCAAATCAGAGAAAATTGTTATGCAGATAAATAAAGATACCTATATTTGTCGGACAAATAGCATTAATATGATTGATATTTTAATTCAAATCTTGTTGTATGGACAATCTTAGGATAAGCAATCACACGGTCACACTGGTTGACCAGGTGGAGGAAAGACTTCTTATGTATTTCAA
>JAITAY010000242.1 GCA_031283915.1 Tannerella sp. | reverse complement strand
CTGTCATACTTAGGAACTGTCTGGAAATAAACCACCCCTTTACGGGTCTGTTTCTCACCCTGCTTCCTCCTGAAAATGCTTACATACCCCGGTATGCGCGCATTTTCAGTCGTTGGATGGCAAATAACATCTCCCGTCAATGGGGATGGTTTATTTACAGACAGCTCCTTACCCTCCTGTGCCTCTCCCTGCCTCCGAACGTCGCGGGGAAAGAGGCCGGCAATTACTATTTCTCTCATATTACGGGTGAAAACGGACTGTCACAAAGCAACGTGAAGACCATCCTTCAGGACAGTTACGGTTTCATGTGGTTTGGGACAAAGAACGGCCTGAATCGCTACGACGGAACTTCGATCAAGATACTGAGATGCGAAGACCCTGTGCTGGGGAAGGGGAACAACAACATTTCCGCCCTGTTCGAAGACGACGACCGGAAGCTGTGGGTGGGAACGGACAAGGGTGTTTATCTATATGACCCCGTTTTGGAAGCGTTTCACGCGATGGATGTGGCCACGGCAGAGGGAAAGCAGATGACGAACTGGGTTTCGGACATTCGGAGCGACGAAGCGGGGAATATCTGGATCGTCATTCCCGACGAAGGCGTGTTCCGCTATCATGCGGGAAAGCTGTATCAGTATGACGTCACGGACGGGAATCATTACGCCAGTGAATATCCCGAGTGCATGTGTGTAACCGCTTCGGGCGAAGTGTGGATCGGAACGTTCGGCGCAGGACTTTACGAGTATGACCCGGCTGCCGACACCTTCCGTCAGCATCTGGCCGACAGGCATGGAAATACGTTTAAGAACGATCATATCTTCTCGATATGCGAATACGGCAGCGACCTGGTCGTGGCAGCGCATGAAGGTCAGCTCAAGAAATACCATCGCGCAAAGCAGGAGATCCGTGTCGTCGACGCGCCGGAGGTACACTATTCCGTGCTTCGCGCCGTGGCCTGTTTCGACGGCGAACTGTGGGTCGGTACGCAGGCCGGCCTGTTCATCATCAACGAAGAGAAAGGGAAGGTCACACACCTGAAAGAAGACCTGATGCATCCCTACAGTCTGTCCGATAAGACGGTGTACACAATCTACCGGGACCGGGAAGGCGGCATCTGGCTGGGTACGGTCTTCGGTGGAGTGAATTACCTGCCATCGCGCCGCATGGTTTTCGAGAAATACATGCCGTCGGCATTCGGCTGTGCGCTCAGCAGCAAACGCATCCGCGAACTGGCGGAAGATGCATACGGACATATCTGGATCACAACCGACGACGGCGGGATGAACGTGCTGGATACAAAGACCGGCCACATCGCTCCGCTGGCGTATGCCGCCGGCCGGAAGGACAGGCAGAACACACTGGCCATAGCCGTCATTGGGCAGCAGGTATGGTTCGGCACGTTCAAGCAGGGGATAGACGTGATTTCATTGCCTTCCGGAAGCCACCGGGAATATCCGGGAACAGCCCTGAATCTGGAAGAAAGCAGCGTCTATGCGATGCTGGAAGACCGTGCGGGGCGCGTCTGGCTGGGTACGGGAAGAGGACTGTACGTCGCGCCGCCGGGTGAAATGCGCTTCGAGCGGGTGACGCAAACCGGCCATGAGTGGATTTTTCACCTGATGGAAGACAGCGACGGGCAACTGTGGATTGCCACCATGGGAAATGGCGTCTACAAATACAATCCCGGGGACGGAAGTTACCTGCATTATGCGTATCATGCAGGCGATTCCACCGGTTTGAGTTCAAGCTCGGTGAGCGACATCATGCAGGACAGCCGCGGACGCATCTGGTTTTCGACAGACCGGGGCGGCCTGTGTCTTTACGACAAGGAGAAAGACCGCTTTACCACTTATTCCGTTGCCGACGGACTGCCGGACGACATGGTCTACCGGGTGCTGGAAGACGGGCAGCATTACCTCTGGTTCGGCACAAACCGCGGACTGGTGAAATTTCACCCCGATACCCGTGAGACCAGGGTCTATACGAAAAGCGACGGACTGCCCGAAAACCAGTTCAATTACAAATCAGCCCTGAAAGCCGGCAACGGTAAGTTCTATTTCGGGAGCATCGGCGGTCTCATTGCCTTTGACCCGGAACAAGAGGGCCGCATGGACTTCACGCCGCCCGTCTACATCACGAAGATGCGTATCTACAACAGTGAAATCACGGTACACTCGGAGGATTCGCCCCTGGAAAGAAGCATCATTCACACGGATCTTATCGTATTGCCCTACCACCGGTCGAACATCAGTTTCGACTTCGTCGCGCTGAGTTATGACTCTCCTTCGGCCACGCAGTATCAGTATAAAATGGAAGGACTCGACCGGGAATGGATCACGGCCGCCTCCAACCGGAATATTACCTATTCCAAGCTGCCGCCCGGCAACTACAGGTTTGTGGTGCAGGCCACCAACAGGGATGCGTCGTGGACGGACGCCCGCCGTTCGCTGGCAATCACCATCCTTCCACCCTGGTGGCTCTCCCTGACGGCCTTCGTCGTGTATACCCTGCTGGCGATTGGCCTGATAGCCGGCTGGCTCTACTGGTACGGGAAGCGGCAGCAGAAACGTATGCTGGAGGCGCAGAAGCTGTTCGAGATTGAAAAGGAAAAAGAACTGTACAGTTCGAAGATAGCGTTTTTCACGGAAATAGCACATGAAGTGCGCACGCCACTGACCCTGATTAACGGACCGCTGGAAAACCTGCTTGAAATGAACCTCCAGGATCGCAAAGTCATCAAAAACCTGCAAGTGATCGCACAGAATACGAAGCGCCTGCTGGAACTGACGCGGCAACTGCTCGACTTCAGGAAAGTCGGCGCCAACAAGTTTCTGCTCGACTTCATGATGCTGAATGTGGCCAGGCTGCTGCATGAAATCGTCGATCGTTTCGAGCCGACCATTCATCAGAAAGGTAAAACGTTGACCCTGCACATGCCCGAAGAAGACATCACCGCGGCAGTCGATAAGGAGGCGTTTACCAAAATCGTCAGCAACCTGCTGAACAATGCCTTGAAATATGCCGCACACCACATCGAAGTCCGTCTGACGAAGGAAAGCACGTCATTCAGCATCAGCGTTTCGAGCGACGGCGACCGGATTCCGGAAGAACTCAGTGCACGCATCTTCGAACCCTTCTTCCGTATCAACCGTTCCGGCGAGACTTCGGGCGCCGGCATCGGCCTGCCCCTGGCGCGTTCGCTGTCCGAACTGCATCAGGGGAGGTTATACTTAGATCCCCATTCCCGGGTGAATACGTTCATCCTGACCCTGCCCCTGAACCAGGAAAAAGTCATTCACCTCGAAGACGGCGTCCGGCAAAACGAATACATTGCGGAAGAAACGTGGCAGCCCGTGTCCGGCATCGACAGGCAAACCGTTCTGCTGGTGGAAGACAGCGAGAGCCTGAGCACCTTCATGGTAGAGAAACTGCAGGAATCGTTCGTCGTGGAGGTGGCGGGAAACGGAGTGGAAGCGTTGGAAATATTGAAAAACAAACATGTGGACATTGTGATCAGCGACGTGATGATGCCCCGGATGGGCGGTTTCGAATTGTGCCGGGCAATCAAGTCGGACGTGGAACTCAGCCATATCCCGTTCATTTTCCTCACGGCCAAGAACGATCTGGACAGCAAGATCAACGGCCTGAAGACGGGTGCGGAAGCGTATGTGGAAAAACCCTTTTCATTCAATTACCTCTACACACAGATTGTGACCCTGCTGACCAATCGCCGGAAAGAACGGGAAGCCTTTGCCAAACGTCCGTTTTTCCCCGTTCACAACATGCACATGAACAGGGCGGACGAGGAATTTATGGACAGAATCATCGGCGTGATACACGGCAACCTCTCCGACGGCAACTTCAAAGTGGAGCATCTGGCCGAAATCCTGTGCATGAGTCGTTCCAGTCTATTGCGCAAGATAAAGGCGTTGACCAATCTGTCGCCGGTAGACTTCATCCGGCTGATTCGCCTGAAAAAAGCCGCCGAACTGATTCTGGAAGGCAAGTACCGGATGGGAGAAATCTGTGATCAAGTGGGCATCCATTCCCCGTCCTATTTCAGTAAACTTTTTTTACAGCAGTTCGGCATGACGCCGAAGGATTTCGCAAACCAAAACCAGTATGTCAAGTCCGATTAAACCACGGAGGCCCTTAGTTTGCAAAAGGAAAAAGGCAATGTTACTTTCAGTCTCTCGCTGTAAGAGAGCAAGGAATTATACTGCACGCGGTATCATTCTATGCATAAAGAGGTAGTTAGTAGATAGTAGATAGTAGTTAGCAGAGGGCGGTTGGCAGGCAAGCGGCCGTTGGAGGGAAAGGCGTACAAAGTGAGGGTTTGAGCGGACAACTTTGTCGTATCACAGAGCTACCGACTACTATTCTACTAACTACTGGCTACTATCTACTAACTGCCTGTTTTTGTTTTTGCGCAAAAACACACGTATCATTAATCGCATTTTCACTGTTCAACAGTGACGCGGCCGGCTACAGTTCGTGCCTGTACGCTGGCGTCATACATCGCTTCACAGTGGATGGCCGGAAGCACAAAGGAACCTGCATACGAGGCCATCAGCCTTACTTTAAATGTCCTGCTCCCGTTACGGGGTAAATCGAAATAAGTCAATACGCGGTCATCCCGTATGTCGCGGTACGTGTATGCCGTGTACCGGCTGTCCCTGCCGGTTTCTTCCGGTTGCTCCATCCGTTCGTTGTATATTTCCCAGCCCGACGGAATGATTTGCGTCAGCGCCAGATTCGTATAATCGCAATATCCGCTTATGTTCGACACCTTTATTTCAGCCACCACATCCTGTCCCTGCCTGAGATGCGAAACGTCAGCCATCGATCCGTCCGGCAGCATATAAGACACATCCAGCCGGATATGGTTCGCCATCGCGGGCAATGAATCCCGGAAAGGCTTAGCCTTGGAGGCCAGGTTGACATACAACACGCCGTCGCCCGCGTTCCTTACCGTCACTTTGCCGGAAGCCGGCCTGAGAGGCAGGTCCTGCAGGAAAACGGCTTTGCCGGTCTTCACCGGAGCCTGTTCCGTTCCGTTCAGCGACCAGTCAAACTGCAACGTACCGGAAGTCTTTTCCGCCAGGCGCGCCATGGCCGCCAGTGCATGAGCCGTTGTCTGCGTCGTAAAGGTGTTTTCTTTGGACAGCTCCCGTGATATCTTTTGCGCCAGCAAAAAGGCGTCCTTCTCCCTGCCCAACCATATCAGCGTTTCCAGAATCAGCGCTTCGTCCATGCTGGAGGAACCGTACCAGGCGTTGTTCAACGAGTATGGAACGACTTCCGTCTTTTGATTAAAGATCAATTCACCGGCTACGTTTTCCTTGCCTGCCATCGCATAGGCGGCAGCCAGCCGCCAAGATGCCTGCTGCGACAGGTTTTTCGTTTCCTTCAGCCGGTTCATCGCGCCCATTTCCGGGACACCGGCCAGCGCAAGCGTATAGAGCCGGTACGCCTGGTCATATTCGTCATTACTGTATTCATATCGCCGGCGAACGTTTTCCGGTCGCCGGTTTTGCGCCGTGGCACGCTGGTAGTTTTTCCACCGGCTAAGCACGCCCTCGTTGACCTGATAGCCTTTTTCCTTCGCCATTACCAGGAAACTGCCCGCATAGGAAGAAATCCAGGTATCGGCACGGGTATCGCCCGCCCAGTATGCAATGCCGCCATTGGAAAGTTGACGGGTGTATAAGTGGGCGATCGTTTCACGGATACGGGTTTTCGTCGCGTCGGCTTCTTCTTTGCTCAGCTCTTTGAAAGACGAAAGGAACAACAGGGGTAATGCCCGCGAGGTCAACTGTTCCGAACAGTAGTGCGGATAGTCATACAGATAATCGAACCGGCAGTTCGGGTCTATCGACGGAATACGCGAAGCCTCCAGTTTCACCCAGTTTCCCTCGGAGGCGCCGTCCGATTGCCAGGTGAAGTCGGCCGATTCTCCGGGATTCAGCAGTTTGCCGGTGGCATGTAACGCCGGTGGATTCGGATTGCGTATGTCTATTTCAATCGTTTCCCTGGACGTATGGCCGTTTCCGGAAGCCGTGACCGTTACTTTTTCGATGCCCGTCCCGGCGCCGGACTTCAAGGCGAAGCAGATCATCCGGTCGCCGGGGGCGGAGAAGGTCGTACGCTGCTGTTCTTGGCCGGTTATCCGGAGTTTGCCGGTGGTTTCCACTTTGACGGAAACATCCTTTACGGCATTTTCCATCGCAAAGATATTGACCGGTAAAACGATTTCTTCGTCAATACTGACTGTGCGCGGCAAGGAAGGGAGGATCATCAGCGGCGTACGGACGGGAACCGTCTTTTCCGCCTTCCCGTATGCGCCGTCCTGCCCGGCTACGACCATCACGCGCACCGAACCGATATACGACGGCAGGGTCAGGGAATGAGTCCGTTCCTTTCCTTTCCCGAGTGCAAACGGGCCGATGAAGCGTACCACCGGCTTGAAACGGTTGGCTTTCCCGTTTGGTGCACGGAGGTCGCCGTCGCCGCCAATGCCGAGAATGGAACCGTATTTCCCCGTAAACGACCCGATCACCGCGTCGTATAAATCCCACGTGCGAATGCCCAACGCTTCGCGGGTATAAAATTCATTCCACGGATCCGGCGTCTTGAAATTCGTCAGATCCAGCAGCCCTTCATCCACCACGGCCAGCGTATATGTCATGGGCTTTCCGTCGGCTTCCTTCACCTTTACCGTAAAATCCGTCTCGGGACGCAGAACGTCCGCCATCGCAATTCGGGGCGTCAGGACGGAATTTTTATTGGTCACGAAGAGCGGCACAACGCCATACATGCGGATCGGCAAATCGTTCGCCGTCTGTTCATGAGCCTGCAGCAGGCTGACATGTACATAGATGTTTGGCGCCATGTGCTCCGTCACCTTGAAGGTGTATTTGGCGTCGCCCGACGCGGGAATCTCCACCCATTCCCGGCTCAGCACTTCCGAACCGTTTTCGAGAGCTACCAGGGCACGTCCGCCTGCCGCCGCCGGTATCATGACCGTTGCTTCTTCCCCGACGTCGTATGAAGTTTTCCCGGTCGAGAAAGTCAGCATACGGACATCGTCCGGGTTCGACCTGTTCGAACGCCCCCGCCAGTCCGGCCAATCCATGTAGACCGTTCCGCCGCAGGCATGTCCGTTTTTACGGTCTTTCACATAAACCAGGTAACAACCCCAGTCCGGGTAATTCACCTGGAACTTGATTTGGGCTTTTCCGCCGGCCGTACGCAGTTGACCGGAAGCGACCGGCTTGATGGAAGCGTTTTGCAGATAGGAGGCATACGACTTGTCTTCGTATCCCCACCACCAACCCCAGCCGACGCGGTAGATTTTGTATTCCAGTTCGGAGGTGTTCACCGGTTTACCGTCCGCATCCAGTGTGACTACATGAAAAGTATGCTCCACATCTGTTTCCAGGTAAGGTTCGGACGGTTTGCGGTTAAAGTCAATCCCCACATAGGTTTCGAACGGAGAACAGGGAATGGTCCGGTAATAAAAGCTTGCGTCGCCCCCCGGTTCATACACGCGGCAGGAAACGGTTGCCTGCAACATTCCCGGCGCACCTTCCGTCGGGGGTACATACAGGTCGAAGCCGGCTTCGCCCCGGTCGTTCAGCGTTCCCTCAAAAACGTTCGATGTAGCGGGAAAAAACTCCGTTGCCGGATTATGAAAGAGGTAATTTTCATATCCTTTGAATTGGGTGGAAGCTTCGGAGAGGGTGATTTCCATTTTCGCATTCAGATGCTGTGCCGTGGCGCCCGTCAGCCAGGCGGCATGGAGTTTTACCGGCGCCGGACTGTTGGTCGCGGAAAGCCGGGAACCGGGGATGTCCAGATTGATTTTTAGCCGGTTCGGTTTCACGGTTTCAATTCGCAACGCCTTGTGGAAAGACGTCCCACCCACTTTCACGAAGGCATTCCACAATCCCGTCGGGTCGTCGGCACGGGTTGGCAGCGCGAACGTATACAGGCCATTCAGTCCGTTGGTCGACACTTGTTTCGTGTGGAACTGTCCGCGGGGGTTGTATATTTCGATGGCGACCGGGTGACTGTCCGGGATACGCTGTTCCCGGTCTTCCAGCATGAACGAGAGATGAAGCGTATCGCCCGGTCGCCATACGCCCCGCTCACCGTAAAGATAGCCTTTCAATCCCTTTTGGATTTCCTTTCCGCCCACGTCAAAGCGACTTAGCAAATTCTCCTCGCCGTCCGTCATGCGGAGATACGCTTTCTGCCCCCGGTTCGAGGCTACGACGGCGAACGGTTTGTTTTTGGCCGTGAACGCGGCGAATCCGTTTTCGTCCGTCCGGGCAGAGCCGACGGGCTGTAACTGGAAATTATAGGCTGTCACTTCCGCATTAGCGACCGGTTGGGTATCCAGCAAATTCGACACGGCGACCCACAATTGATGATTCGCATTGCTTTTCACAATCATTCCCAAGTCGGAGGCCAGTATATTAACGGCCGCCGTCCGTTCTCTAAGCATGTAGTAGCTTGCATGACAGGGGTTATCGCGCTCGCTCCAATCGTATTCGCTCCAATTCAGGTCTTCATTGAATGAACCGTAATAATAGGTTGACGGAATATCCCAGTCAGCATCGTCTTTTTCGCTGATTTCGCCGTCGTTAATACCCGTCAACTCGTTATCCGGCTGCGAACTGTTTTCGCACGGGTAAACGGCGTACTTCCGTTTGAAAGAAAGTTCCACGCGGTAGATGGCGCCCGGTTCCTGCCTGATGATATGGCTTAAGTCGAGGGAATAATTTTCCCGGTTCTGCGCCGTTTTGTCCGGATCGCCGTCTAACCGGATCGCTTTTTTGTATACTAAGCGTCCCGCTCTTCTCAGGTCGTAAACGTAGGAGGACGAAGAAGAAAAGGCGTTGTTTTGCAGGAACATCAATATATTGCTTTCGAAAATGCGGATGATCTGCACGTCAACCGCCCGCAGACTGACGGCACGGAAAGGCAAAATCAAATGATTCGAATTGGGCAGAATGACGCCGGAGGTCAACAGTTCGACTTTGGGATCCAGCGATGTCAAGGCTACGGAAAGGGAGAGGGTTTGATTCAGTTTTTCATCATGGATGCTTTTCAGTCCCTGATCGACTTGCGCCGTCAGGACTTGAAGTCCGTTTTTGCGTTCGAAGAACAGGTTGATTTTATTGTCCTGCACCTGCGAAGCAAAAGAAGAAATGCCTTCCAACGTGATTAATCCGTTCAAATCCTGGCTGTCGGATACCGGATTCGAAAAAGTCAACTGCAACCCGTAATCGGGTGTGCGGATCAGTTCTGCCGACATGAGTTTAAACGAGCGGATCGCCGGAATGGGTACGGTTTCGCTGACTTCCTTATTCACTTGAATCGCTTTTCCGGAGACCTTGATTTCGAGTTCGCTGTCTTCTTCCTTTTTACGGATGCCGCTAATGGTAAAACGATAACTGTCTGCATTTTCCAGAGGATCGACAGCCGGCTTAAACGATTCTCCGTCTCTTGAAACCGTGATCATCTTCTCCACGTCAGCCTGTGGAGGTGCGTCGCTAAAATGTATTTCCCCCGTGACGGAGACTTGATCCGCGGCCTCCGTTGAGACGCTTGGCGACATGACTTTCACCACGAAATTTCGCTCTTCCACACGGAAAGAAAAATTAAATTCCGCCAGCTTTTTGTCCACCTTGATGACTTTTCCCAGTGCAAAAGTGGCATTGTAAAGCGTTCCCGGCTTCAACTCTCCGGGATCGGGCACAAATTCGAGGGTCCGGTTATTCACCCAGCGGGTTTTTCCTTTGAGGGCTGGCGAAAAACCGAACCATGTTTGTTCCAGTTCCACACCTGTCTCAACGACAGGCTGCTCCTGCGCCAGTTCCAGCCGGACAGCAGACCGGGTTGAAACAACGCCTCCCGTATAGGCGCTCACAAAGGGCGCATATTCGGCTGAGGGTACAATATCCTTGTTCTGCTTGCAGGAAGACAGCATAAAGCCCGCGATAAGGGGGCATAAAATCATCCCAAAAAGGGTCACACGTTTCATATTCCTTGTTTTTTTGTTCATCTCCGTCCATTCCGTCCACATGCAGGGCTTTAAACGTTCCGGTCTTTTGCGATCCATACAGCGTCCGATATGAAAGCTCCAAAGTTAATCATTATTCTCATGTGCCTCAAACTTTTTCTTGAGCCGGAATACATAACCCAAATACACACATCCGGAATCTGACAGCAAAGCCTTCAGGCTTACCTGTTGCTAAAACAGGATGTGGGATATCTGTTTTTCTACTGTGTATGCATTTTATTTGATTTTCGAGAAAAAGATCTTCTCCTTTGTAACGTAGCTGTCGTACAGCACAAAACAGGACGTTATGATGGCAAGGGCGATAAAACCGGCAAGTCCGGTTGTGCCGTTTGTAAGGTCGTTGCCGCCTGCGAGGTATAACGTCGAAATTCCGGCAATCGCGTTGAGCGTTCCGTGATAAATTGCCGCCGTGATGACCGATTTCGATTTGAGGACAAGATAGGTCATTACCGGCGTGAGCAAAACGCAAAAAATCACCATCATAAATACGCCCGCAACCGGATGTTGCGGATAGTTGTGTCCCATAAGAATCAGCGGAAAGTGCCAAAATCCCCACACAATGCCCGTGAGCAGGGCCATGTGCCAAAACTTTTTACCTTTCAGCGATTGCAGTAAATAGCCGCGCCAGCCAAGCTCTTCGCCAAGCGCAAAAAGCGCATTGACGGTACAGCCTGCAAAAATGGCGGACACGATTTGCAGAATCAGCAGGATGACGGGGGAGAACTGCGACAGTTGCTTTGTGGCAACAGCCGCCTGTTCGGCGGAAAGCTTCGAGAGCCATCCTTCACAAGTCCCCGAAAATGAAATACCGGGCAGCCATAAACTCAACCCTGATGCGGCGAAAGCCAGCAAAATCGGTGTAATGATTGCCACGCCAAACCACCCGTTTACCTTCAACGAAACTCCCAAACCTTTGAAGAGCGGCTCTCCGTGGATTTTTTGCAAAACAACGGCACACAGGGCAGGGAGCAACATGTACGCCGAAGCAAAAACCGTATAGCCCAAACTTCCCGTATGCCGAAGCCCGCAAAGAAAGGCAACGCCCGCCGTCAACCAGCTTACCAGGCATACGATAGTAATAAATTGAATAGACTTTTTCATTCTTTTGATTTCTTTTTTGTCATATATTCTTCATAACTTCTTTTCCAAATATACTACGTCACGGTATGGATTATTATAATAGGGACTGATTTCATAAAAACCACTTTTAGCGTATAACCGTAATGCGCTTTCCATTGTCGCTAAGGTATCCAGTCGCATGATTTCATAATCTTTTAATTTTGCTTCTTCAATGATTCTGTCGACCAGTTTTCTTCCAATGCCTTTTCCCCTGTAATTATCATTTACGAATAATCTTTTCATTTCACATATTTTCCCGTCCAGCTTTTTCAGTCCAACACAGCCGACAACATGACTCTTTTCTTTTGCTATAATAAATATCCCGTCAGGCTCATTATATTTTTCAGGAAAGCTATTTAATTCTTCATCAATGTTCTGAAACGATAAATCCTGATTTAACCATTTGATATATTCGATTATTAAATCTCTGGCGTTTTGAATTTCACTCTTATTCAGTTTTTTATACACTATATTCTGTTCATCCATCTATTTTTATTTCAAATCATTACTCCGGTTGCAAAGTTAGCATAAAAATCACGCCTCCATGAAAATTTACCGAGTTTGTCCACGCATGACATGAAAATAGAGCGCCACCGGTTCGGATTTTCCCGTTCCGGTGGTGTTTGCTTTTAAAACACATCCAAAACGGAGGTAATGTAAATCTCTCCAAGCGTTTCTTGTTGTTTTCCGCAGCCTTCGTTTTTCAGAAAGAACTATCAATCGACCGGAAAATATCATTACGTCCCGCCAGATTTAATCTAATCCGGCAAAAAGACAGGCGTTATGGCGGGCAAACAACTTTGTTTTTCCCCCAAAATGCGTTCTGCCGAATTCCGATGAGCGTTTTTCAACGGACACGTCAAATAATGATTAATGATGAAAGCTGTGCCTGTTTTTCTCCGGCAGTTAAAACTGGCGGAAAGAAGAAGAATGGGGCTAAAGCCCGGGCGAACCGTAATCGGCGGGCGGAACAGGCTGAAACCTGTCCGTTCGTTCTTATGTTGCTTTCAGGATAAAATCGGACATGACGCCGAAACAATCGGTTATTTCTGCTG